>JAJRTI010000366.1 GCA_024278415.1 Planctomycetota bacterium
CACCACCCAGGGTAGCGGCCAGCGTCCGGAACCCTGGGCTAGAAGACAGAAGCCCGTTGGGCTTCGGGATTGCGCTTCCGTTGGTTGAAGCGTAATCCCGCAAAGGGCGTGATGTCCAAAGCCCGGCGATTGTGGCACTTGGCTGAAATGTTACTCGATGGCTTGAGGCGAAGCACCGCTAGGCGTCAGCCACCTGCTTTTCGTACTCCTCCGCGCTCATCAGGCCCGCGAGTGGGGCGTCGCCCAGGGGCTTGACCTTGACCATCCAGCCTTCGCCGTACGGGTCGGAAGAGATGAGGTCCAGCTCGTCGTCCAAGCCCTCGTGGATCTCGACGACCTTCCCGTCGCAGGGCGAGATGAGTTCGGACACGGCCTTCACGGACTCGATCTCGCCAAAGGGCTGGCCCTTGGACACGTCTGCGCCCACCTCCGGCAGGTCGAGGTAGACGAGGTCGGTCAGCTCCTCGACCGCGTGTTTGGTGATGCCAATAACGACAACGTCGCCATCGAGCTTAGCCCATTCGTGCGAATCTTGGTATTGTCGGTCATCGGGCGCCATGGGGAGTCTCCCGCAGCAATGGATCGGTGAGAGCATTTGTCGTGGGAAACAAGATGGTATCAGGGGCTTCTCGGGGTGTCAACGCGAGCGCTCCAGGAGTTTCCCCATGAGATCTGCTGATCCGAGCGGCAGACGCCGCTGGCTTGTAGTAGGGCCATTCATGGCCCGTCAGTAACGCTGAAAAACGGGCGATGAATCGCCCTACTATAAACGCCCCGCGCGTCCCGCACGGCCCCGTGTACATGACAATCGTTGTAAGAGACCGGTGACGCCATGCTTGCGATAGGACGGGTGGAAACTCTGGGGAAACTAGTGGAGCGCTCATGCAAGGGATGTCCACGCCTGGCGCGACGGTGCGTCTCGCGGTCTTGGTGGCGCGGGATGCCAGCCCGGAGGCCCCCGGCGAGCGCGTCTCGGCGGGGCGGGAGAAGAGCGCCCATCACGAGCACGCCCCCCGCGAACATTTTAGATGGCTTGATTCGTATCATTGCATTCCCGCACGCATTCGGCTATGATGCTTCGCCCTCCATTGCGCGGCAACTGCCGAATTCGTCACCGAAAGCACCACGGAAGGAGACCGCGATGCTAGGTTGTAGCTACGGATCTATGTTCCAAGTGACCGTCGCCGGCGGCTCATACCAAGACGGCCTGACGGCCCACATGCAGGGCGTGCCCACGGGCCTGCGTGTGACCGAGGAAGCCATCTACAGCAACCTGCTGTTGCGCAAGCCGGGCCAGGGCGAACTCGCCTCCCCGCGCCGCGAGCCGGATATCCCGGTCATCTATAGCGGTGTCAACGCGGCCAACACCATGCCGGGGTATGAGAATAAGGGGCTCACCAACGGCACGCCGCTCGTCGTCCTGATTCCCAACCTCGACCGGCATTTCGAGCACATCGAGCAGTACCAGGTCACCAACCGCACGCCGCGCCCCGGGCACGCGTCGTACGCGTCGTTCCAGAAGTACGGCGATTCCGACGACGCGATCGGCGCGGGCTTCTTCAGCGGCCGCTACACCGCGACGATCGTGGCGGCCGGCGCGGTGGCGCAGCAAGTGCTCAAGGAGCACGGGATCGAGATCGTGTCGTACGTCACGGAAGCCGCAGGCGTGCGCATGGGCGAAATGGACCTCGACACGATCCGGGAGCGCGTGGCCAAGTTCAAGCAGCTCCGCAAGGACTACGACCCCATCTACAAGCTCGTGTACACGGAAGGCCGCATCACGCCGGAGATGCGCTTCGTCGAGAAGGTCGCCGCGCTCGCCGAGATCGAGAAGATGATTCCCGACATCCACGCGAACAAGACCTTCGACCAAGACGAAGCGCGCGAGAAATACGGCGTGCACCCGACCATGAACTGCCCGGACGAGGCCGCCGCGGACGAGATGGTCAAGCGCATCCTCGCGATTCGCGACAGCGGCGATTCCAGCGGCGGCCTGGTCGAGGTCGTGGCCACCGGCATCCCCGCGGGCATGGGCGAGCCCGTGTTCCGCAAGCTCGATGGCGAGTTGGGCCGCATGCTGAGCATCGGCACCATCAAGGCCGTCGAGATCGGCGCGGGCTACGCAGTCAAAGACATGACCGGCTGCGAGTGCAACGACCAGATTCGGTCCAAGGACGGCCAGGTCTACTTCGAGTCGAACAACGCGGGCGGCATCACCGGCGGGCTCACCACCGGACAGAACATTGTCGCACGCCTGGCCGTGAAGCCTACGCCGACCATCGCCAAGCCGCAGCAGACGATCGACAAGGTGACGAAGGAAAACGCGGCCCTCGCGGCGGTCACTCGCCGCGATCCGACCATCGTGGCGCGCGTGTGGCCGGTCGCGGAGGCGTTCACCGCGATCATTCTGCTCGACCACCTCATGATGCACATGGGCTACCGCGGCATCTCGAAGCGTCCGCTGATGTAGTGTAGCGGCCGTGTGAGGTCTGCACGAGAAGTTCGGCGAAAGCCCATCCCCGAAGGATGGGCTTTCGCCACTCCTGTAGCCGCATTCGCCAGAATGCGGGCGTTCTGTGAGCCGCTTGTCGGTTGATCCGCCTGCTGGCGCATGCGGCTACGCACCCAGCGGTCTTGCCGCGGCTCGGGGCAGGCATTACAATGCTGTTCGCTCGATACGCCCGACACGCAGAGATTTCCCCATGGGGCACAGGGCGAGACGTCTGGCGCAGCGCGTGCGGCAAGGCACAGCAGGCTCGTGGTAGGGCGATTTATCGCCTGCCGGCCGGCCTGCGGAAACGGGCGATGAATCGCCCTACTACGAACGGCCCTGCTCGCCCATTGCGCTCGCATGCACATCGCAGTCGCTACAACCTGCAAGCCACACCGGCCTTGGGATGCGACCGATGCGTTTTCTGGGGAAACTCGTGTCGACACGCGACTGCCCGCACGCGGCCCATGAATCACGACGAAACTCCCCCTGGCGCCGAGGCCCGGCCAGTAGGCCGGAAGATCGTGCTGGCCGCCGCGCTCCTCACCGGGGTCTCCATAGCGATCATGCTTGCGCGCGTGCCGCTGGGGGAGCACGTCCACTGGAAGCAGAACTACGCGGCCGAGCGGTACTGGGCCAACATCGTGCCCGCGGCCTGCTTGCTCGTGGTGTTCAGCGTGTTGGTTGTGTGGTCCTGGGGCCGGCCGCGGCGCTCCCCCAAGTGGCTTCGGGTGGCTGGCGCAGCCGGACTGGTGGCCCTGGCCGCGTGGGGTTATGTGCTGACGGCCTGCGCGGGCAAGTTCCACGTGGCGGAGTTCCTCTCGGTCATGACCTTCCCTGCGGCCAACGGATCGTACTACTGCGAGGCCGAACGCATTGGGCCTTACTTCGCCGAGGACCGCAAACGCAAGCGCGGACTGCCGCTGTTCGAATCGGTGGGAGAGTTCCTCGACGGCTACGCCACCTACGTGCCCAAGGAAGTTTTACCCGGCGACACGATGCGCGTCTTGACGCATCCGCCCGGCGTCTCGCTATTCTGTTACGCAGTGCAGGTGGTGTTCCGCCGGTTTCCGCAATTCGCCGACAGCCTCATTGTCTTGTATCGATCCTGTTTCCGGCCGCCGCCCGAGATCAACCCGTTCGTCATGGCCAGTCCCGTGTCTGCGCGGATCTTCGTCGCGTCGACGACGACACTGGGGTTGCTCACGATCATGCTGGCAAGCCTAACCGCTCCGCTTGCGGCGGTGGGAGTGCAGCGAATTGGGCAGGGCGGATCGAGGGGTGTGGCGTTTGGTCTGGCCGCGCTCTTGCCCAGTTTGCACTTGTATAACCCGGGGATTGACCAAGCATTCCCTTTCTTTGCACTGGCCTTCTGGCTCGTGCTGCTCGCGGCCGTCCAGAGACGCAGCCTGGCCGCGGCCGCGCTATCGGGAGTCGTCTTCTTCTTGTGCATGGGTTTCAGCCTGGCATTCATGGCCGCGCTCGCCGTGCCCATCGTGGCCGCAGCCGTGGGTTGGATTGGGGCCACGCGCAAACAGGGCTACGCGCCGCGCGCGCTCACGACCGCGGCGTTCTTCGCAGCGGGTCTCCTGGCGTGCGTGCTCATCGCTTGGCTCGCCACGGGCTACGATACGTTTGGCGCCTGGCTGCGCTGTTACCGCAACAACCGGCAGTTCAACATCGACTCGGCCCGCGGCTACTGGATATGGCTTTTGTACAATCCCATCCTATTCTTGCTGTTCATTGGCGGGCCGGTAGCGGCGCTGTGGCTGGCCGGCACGTACGCCGCCGTGCGCCGCACGTGGTGCGGCCATCGTGTCGATGGCAGCGACTGGGTTCCTCTCAGTGTGGCGGCCACCATCGTGCTGCTCCTGGTCTCAGGCGTGAACCGTGGCGAAGTGGAGCGGCTCTGGATGTTCCTCATGCCCGCGTGTCTGATCGCCGGCTTGGCGGGGCTGCGCGCGCGGTTTGGCCGCGGGGAGGCCCTCGCGCTGATGCTGATGCAGGCGGCCCAAGTCGCGGTCTTCCGAGTCTGCTACGATGCGTGGGACATTGCGCGTTACCTGTCGGAGGACTTCGGGCGCTGACGCCACCAAGTCCGTGAACATCGGAGGAATCCCACGGCGAAGCCGGCCCACGGATGCAGAAAGTGGAGCGGAATGCCTTCGTATTCCGATGCTTGGGTAGCCACACGGTGAAGACGGAAGGCGAAGGCCTTTCGCTCCCACGATCTCTGGCCTCATTGACCCGATGCACGGGGTGGCCTATAATCCATGCCCCTTGCAGCAGCCAACAGAGTGCGCTGCTGCCGCCGATTTCTGAAGTCTTCCGACACACATGGCCCGCTGTAAAGCTATCATCCGAACGGGGCAGCGGTGCCCCCACGACGCGCTTGAGGGGAGCGACTACTGCTTCGAGCACGTGCACCTCGAAGCCCTCTTCGAGCAAGCGCGCCGGGCCGCCAGCCATGAACCTTGGTGGCGCAAGCTGCCGTTCCTTCGCAAGGAGTCCAAGATGCCTTTCGATCCCTCCCAACTCAGCGACCGCGCCAAGGTCCAAATCATCGGCGCCGTGGTCGCGATTGTCGTCCTGGCCGTCCTGCTCACGCGCTGCGTGAGCTATGCGCGCATCACCGGCGACCAGGTTGCGGTCATCATGAACAACATCACCGGCAAGCCGAAGCTGCACGAGGAGATCGGCGCCATCCTCTACTTCCCAATCTTCCAAGACGTGTACGTGCTCGACAAGACGCGGCAGACGTTGGAGATGACCGCGGTCAAGGGCCGAGGCGACCGGCCAGGGCAGGACGACGTGGCGTTCAAGACGAGCGACGGCAGCGACGTGAACGTGGACATTACGATCAACTACGAAATCGACCCGTCCATGGCCGTGGAGATCCTGGAGACGTCGGGCGCGGAGGATCCCCTCACGGGGACGGACGCGTACAAGACGAAGTGGATCCGCGACTACGCGCGGACCATCTGCCGCTACAAATTCGGCGAACTCAGCACCGAGCAGTTCTATGTCGCGTCCGAGCGAGAGGGCAAGGCCGCCGAGGCGCGAGAGATGCTCAACAAGATGCTGGGTCCGTGGGGGATTCGAGTGACGGAGGTGATCCCTCAAAGCTTCCGCTTCTACCCCGAGTATGAAGCCAAGATCCGCGAGAAAAAGGAAGCCGACCAAGAGGTGCAGGAGCAAGAGTCCAAGGCTGAGGCCGCATCAGAGAAGCAGAAGCTCGAGATGATGTCGGCCTCCAAGGAGATGATCCAAGAGGTGGCGCGCTACCAGGGCCAGATCGATCAACGCCGTGTGGCCGCACAGGCCGACAGGCAGAAGATTATCAGCGAGGCGGATGCCTACGCGACCACGACCCGGGCGGCCGCCGAAGCCGAGTTCACCAAGCTGGAAAACGAGGCCAAGGGGATCACGGCGACGAAAGCGGCCGAGGCCGAAGGCATCAAGGCGCTCGTGGCCGCGCTGAGCGGCCCCGGCGGACCCAACTTGGTGAAGATGGAGTACGCCAAGCAACTGGCCAACCTGCGCTTGACCGGCACGCCCGTGGCCATCGGCGGCTTGATGGAGAAGTTTGAGCACAGCGCAGAGCGCCAGCGCAAGGCCGCCGCGTCCACACCGTCGGCCGTATCCGAGATACGGCGCACTCAATGACCCAACGCACCCGAACCGTAAGGAAACGGACTCATGGATAAGCCCCAACCTATCCCCAAGATCGGCTACGCGGTCGCCGCCGTCGTCGTCGTGGCGGTCCTGCTCGCCTCTGTGCGCCTGTGCGTCATCCGCATTCGCCCCGGCGAGGTCGGTGTCCGCACAGACGTGTTCACCGGCGGCCTCGCCAAGAAGGACTTCGGCCCCGGCTGGCACCGGGACTTTGGGCCGCTCCACCAGTGGGTGATCTTCGACTCAACCGTGCAGACGCTGGAACTGTCCCAACAGTCGTTTCGCCCGGACGACCCGCCGGGCGACCAGCTCGCAATCACCACAAACGACGGGAACAAGGTGTCGGTGGACGTGACCGTCAAGTACCGCATCAAGGAGGGGGGCGCCCACGTGCTGTACCAGAAAAAAGGAGCGAGCAAGGAGAGCTACCGGCGCACGTTCCAGGAAAGCGCAATCGACGCCTGTCGGCGCTCGTTTGGCAAGCTGCTGACCGAGGATTTCTACAGCCCCGAAAAGAAGATGGCGAGCTGCGAAGAGGCCAAGGGCATTCTCCAAGGCCAGGTGGACTCGCTCGCGCTGGAAGTGATCGACGTCCTCATGCGCCGCGTCGAGTTCGACGAGCGGTACGAACGCAAGATCAAAGACAAGAAACTTGCCGACCAAGACAAGCTGCTGAGCCAGTCGCTCACCAAAGCCGCAGAAAAACGCGGCGAGACCATGGAAATCGAGGCGACAACGGAAGCCAAGACGCAGGAGATTGAGGCGCAGAAGAAGGGCAAGATCGTGGAAATGGACGCGGAGCTGGAAAAGGAGTTGGCCGAGATTAAGGCCGAGGCGGTCAAGTACGAGGCCACGGCCAAGGCCGAGGCCGACCTCTTCGCAGCCGAGCAGCGCGCCAAAGGCCAGTTGCTCATCAAGCAAGCCGAAGCCGAAGGCGAGCGCTTGCGCAACGAGGCCATGTCCGGCCCGGGAGCAGAGGTGTTGATCGCGCTCGAAGCCGCCAAGAATCTCAAGCTCGGCGACACGGTGGTGTCCACGCAACTCGTGGACTTCCTCGATATCGAGGCGATCACGCGTAAGTTGGGGCTGCCCACAGAAAAGGCCATGGCGGAGGCCGCTCCCAAGGCCCGCACGGCCAAACAGAAGCCACGCACCACCGTGGCAAAGTGACCCCCAGCGGAGCAAGATGTGACACCCGATCAGAAGCCCCCCGCGACCGGCCAGCGCCGCCGCTCATGGTTCGACCGCAACCCCAAGAAGACCCTCGCCGGGATTGTGTTCGTCGCCTACGCCGTCTTGGACCTCACGTACGGCTTCTTCTTCATGCAAAAGCCGGGGCTGGCCTACAGCCCCATTTACCATCACGAACACTTCAAGAACGTCTCGTACATAGGCAAGTGGGGCCCCGGCCGCTACGTCATGTGCACGAACTCGCTCGCGTTCCGAGACCGCGTCGTGCGCGACGTGCCGCTCACGAGCGACAAATACCGCATCGTGTTCATCGGCGACTCCTTTACCGAGGGCGTGAGCGTGGAGTACGACAAGACATTCGTTGGCCGGGTGGATGCCGCGCTCCCCGATTCCAAGTACGAAGTCTTCAACGCCGGCACCGTGTCCCTCGCGGCCAAGGCCTACTACCTCAAGACGCAATACCTGCTCGACCAGGTCGGCTTCAAGTTCGATGAACTGTACGTGTTTTTCGATATTTCCGACGTCCAAGACGCGGTCGCATTCGATTACTGGGAGCCCACCACCGAATGCGCACTCGAACGTTGGGACCGGTACTGGAAGTATCGGTCACTCCTCTACCGCAAGGTGCTCAGGAAGCTTTCGATCGTGGAGCTGTACGGCAAGGCCCGCTCGCTGTTCACCGGCGAGGTGCCGGCGGCGGAGATGCGCAAGCGGCGCCGGGAGAAGAAGTTCGATTGGGGCGACGAATACTACAAGGTCCGGGACCGATGGACCTTCGACAAGAAGTGCTGGGAAAAGTGGGGCAAGCGCGGCCTCAAACTCGCCGCAGGCAACATGGGGAAACTCGCCGATCTCTGCAAGGCCCGCGGCATCCCCATGACGGTCGTCGTGTATCCGTGGCCCGCACAGATCGAGCACCGACAGAAGAACTGCAAGCAGGCCACCTTCTGGCGCAAATTCACGGACGAGCGGGGCCTCGGCTTCATTGACCTGTTCCCTCAGTTCATCAACGACAGAGATCCCGAGAGCGTCATCAAGCAGTACTACATCGCGGGCGACGTTCACTGGAACGCCGCGGGCCACGGACTGGTCGCCCAGCAGGTGCTCGCCTACATGCGCAAGAAGGGCCTGCCTGTGAAGCCGTAGGCGCGGGGCCGGGATGTTTGGAGCGGAACGCCTTCGCGCTCCGATGCCGTGAAGTTGTGGGAGCAGGCCCGGAAACCGCCCGAAGGTCGCCAACCTTCGGGAGGCTCTGCCCACACACGACTCGCGGCCCCGCCGGCCGCTCTCAGACCGCGTCCCTACTCGCGCCCGAGCCGGACCGCGCCTTGGCCCGGCCGCACGCGCTCCCAGCCGGTCATGACGACCCGCCCGCCGCGCGCCACGAAGGTCGCGCGCAGCCTGCACGTGGACTGCAGCCCAGACCCGCACACGACGATGGCCTCGGACTCGGCCACGAAGCGCTTGCCGGCCTTCTCACGTTGCACTCGCACCTCCACCGTGGCCTTGCCAAGCTCGAGGCCCTGCTCGCCGGCGTAGTCGAGATGGCCCCTGGACAGCTCCCACTTGGCCTTCTCCAAGCCGGCCTCGGCTGCGTGGAACGCCGCGGCCGCGCAGGCGCGTTTCGAGTGCAGGGTGCTCAGCCCCACGAGGCTGTGCATGGCCACGGCCCCGGCAAGCGTCACCACGAGCAGCGCGGCGAGCATGGCGATCAATGCGTAGCCGTGCATTGCGCGGGGCTTCACGGTTGCGCCTCCTGGCCCGCCGGGCAGCGTATGGCCGCGGCCGCGGTGAGCGTGAACCCGCGGGCCATGCGCGGGCTGCCCGGCGGCAATTCGAGCGTGAGCGACACGCATCGGCCGTCCACCGCGAACGCCACGGATTCGGATCTGAATGGCGGGCGCCAGGCGGTTTCCGCCTGGCCGTCGCTGACGCGGCGCACGAAGGCCGCACCCGCGACGTCGTAGCGGACGGTCCTGCCCGCGATGGGCTGGGTCAAGACGAGTGACGCCGGCGAGGAGCCCTTCGCCTCCAGCTTGGCCGCGGCGGCCGCGCGCACGTCGTCCTTGAACGTGTCCACGGCCACGAGCGCGGCCTTGAGCGTGTCCGTTCGCTTGCGCAGCGCCTTCGAGTTGGCGGTGGATGCGCCGACGACTTGCGTGATGATGGCCAGCAGAATGCTGAGCAGCCCCATGTACACGATCAGCTCGATGAGGGTGAAGCCCCTGGGCCTACTTCGCATGGCCGCCTCCTTTCGCCATGAGCGTCTGGAGCGCAACGCGTCGCCGCGCCTGGCCTTCATCGCCCCAAGACACGGAGACTCGCACGCGCTTGAGGCCCGGCGTGTTGGCGCGGTAGTCGGCCACGGATGCCGCGCACTCCGGGTTGGGAAGGCTGGCCGCGGCTGCGGGCGCGAGCGGCAGTGGCTCGCCGTCTGTGTCGGCGAGCGCGTCCTGGGCCTTCAAGCGTTCGAGCGCGGCATTGGCGATTTCGAGCGCAATGTCATGCTCCGCCATGCGCCGGCTGGCCAGGAGCTGCGAGCGTTGCACGCTCAGCATCGCGAAGATGCCGACGGCCACGATGCCGAACGCGATGACGACTTCCAGAAGCAGGTAGCCTCGCGCGTTCCGTAGGATGAGCTTCGGCGACATGGCGGGCAATGGTTGATGGTAGCCGCATGCGCCTGCATGCGGGCGGAGCGAAATGTCTCTGCCCCGGGTCGGAGTGCTGAAGCTCATCGATGCGGGGCTGCTCGCACGCAGGGCCAGCCCCTCCCATTCGACGCGCGCAGATTGTTGCTCAACCCACGCGTCCGTCTGGGCCGGCCAGGTCTTCAGACGGCGCCTTTTCCGACAGTTCCATCCCGGGCTGGTGAGAAATGCGGGCTAGAGGTCTTCGGAGGTGCGCGTGGGGGGGGAGAGCGATGGAAGAGTGGAATGTTGGAAGGATGGAATGGTGGGGGCGGCCGCGACGCCATTCTATCATTCTACTCTTCCACCATTCCGCTGCCTGCGCCGGCCATGAACGGACGCAGAAGAGTCCATCCACACGGCTCCATTCGCCGCTCTACAAGCCCAACTCGCCCGCGACGCCTTGCATCGCCTCGAGGCTGAGCGCGGCGAACTCGTCGAGCGGGATGCCGATTTGCTCGCACTCTAGGATGATTTCGCGGCTCACCGCGCGGGCGAAGTCCTTCTTCTTCATGCGCTTGAGAATCGACTTGGCCTTGACGCTCGCGAGCTTCTTATCGGGGTAGACGAGCGCGGTGGCGACGATGAGGCCGGTGATGGTCTCCGCGCAGGCGAGCGCGTGGTGGAAGTCGGTTGTGCGCTCCAGACCCAGGCCCTCCGCGTTGTGGGCCAAGATCGCGTCGACGACCTCCGGATCGACCCCCTTGTCCTCCAGTATCTTCGCCCCGATCTTGGCGTGTTCTTCCGGAGCGTCCGCGGTCTGCTCGAAGTCGACGTCGTGCAGGAGCCCGGCCCGGCCCCATTGGTCTTCGTCCTTGCCGAGCCGTCTGGCCAGGGCGCGCATGATGGCCTCCGCCGCGAGGCAATGCTTGACCAGGTTGTCCGCCTTTACGTGTTCGCGCAGCAATGCGAGTGCTTCGTCACGAGTCATCGGCGGCGGCCTCCTTGGGTTGCAGAGCTTGGGAGTGAAGGTAGACTCTCTTGATTCTACGCGTGCCCTGGCGGGAAATCAACGCTATGTCGGTTGACCCCGCGACGCGAGCGCGGCATAATCCGATGCTCTGTCTCGCCATCCGCTCTTCCGCCTTACGTTTTACCCCTTACGCTTTACGCCATGACCTCCAAACAACGCGTCATGCAGTCGCTGAACTTCCAGCCCGTCGACCGGCTCGCCACGTTCGACGGATTCTGGGGCGATTTCACCGCGGCTTGGCGTCGGCACAAAGGGCTGCCCGACGACGTCGACCCGGTGGACTACTACGAGATTGACATCGCGATCTGCGTTGCGGATGAGACCGCGTGGCCCAGCCAGGCCGGCACGGTTGAGGATCGGGGAGCGGACGTGATCGAGCGCGACGGCTGGGGGCGGCTCATCCGCCGCGTGAAAGACGGTTACTTCTCGGAGACCCTCGAAGTGGCCGTGCCGGAAAAATGTGATCTCGACAAGGTCACGTTCGAAGACCCCCAAGCCGACGGCCGATACGAGGGCTTCCTCAAGAGCGTCGAGCATCACCGCGGCGTGCGCACACCGTTCTGCAAGATCGGCGGCCCGTTCCTGCGCACCTGCTTCGTGCGCGGGGAGATGGACTTCCTGCTCGACATTGCCGGCGACGTGTCGTTCGCCCGCGATTTGGCCGCGAAGGTCGCGGATCACATCATGGTCGTGGGCTTGGAGTCGCTGCGCCGCGGCGGCCTCTACGACACCGGCATCTGGATGTTCGACGACATGGCGTACAACGACAATCCCATGTTCTCGCCCAAGCAGTTCGAGCAGGTGTTTCTGCCGAGCTACCGCAAGCTCGCGAACGCGTTCAAGGAGGCTGGCGCGGCCAAGGTGGTGCTGCACAGCGACGGCAACATCATGCCGGTCCTCGACATGCTCATCGACGCCGGCATCGACGCGATCAACCCGGTCGAGCCCAAGGCTGGCATGGACATCCTCGACCTCAAGCACAAGTACGGCGACCGGCTCGCCTACATCGGCGGCATGTGCAACGCGCACGTGCTCCCCCGCGGCTCCAAGGCGGACATCAAGGCCCAGGTCGACCGCATCAAGGAAGCCGCGCAGGACGGCGGCGTCATCATCGGCGCGCACAGCATCGGCTCCGACGTCCCCCCGGAGAACTACGACTACTATCAGTCGCTGGTGGCTGGTGATTGATGAGTGGGGATGGCGGCCCTGACATCTCGACGCGCGGCCTGATAGCTTTCCAAACAGAGCACATGCCCGTTGGTGGGCGGTTGGCCTCCCCTAGCCTCCCCCGGGCGAGCATGTCGATCTTGAGGGAATCGCAGGTGGACACACTCGACAAGAAGAAGCTGAGCGAACGGGACATCTGCACGAAGTACATCACTCCGGCCATTGCCGAGGCCGGATGGGACAGGGACTGGCACTTCAGGGAGGAAGTCACTTTCACAGAGGGCCGGGTTATCGTCCGGGGCAAACTGGTCACCCGAGGGCCGAGCAAGCGCGCGGACTACATCCTCTACCACAAGCCCAATCTTCCCATTGGCGTGATCGAGGCCAAGGACAACACCCACGCGGTGGGCGATGGCATGCAGCAAGCGCTCGATTACGCCGAGACGCTGGACGTGCCGTTCGCGTTCAGCTCCAACGGCGACGCCTTCCTTGCGCACGACCGGACCGGCCTCGCGTCTTCCGTAGAGCAAGAACTCATGGCCGCGTTGGACGGTCAGGGCAAGCGTTGACCCGAAGCCACGGACGTGGCGGCAGTCAATAGCCCATGGCGTAAGCCATGGGAACCAGAGACCGATCCGCCATCCAGCCCCGGCAGGGGCGACAGTTAATAGCCAAGGGCGTGAGCCCTTGGGAAAGAGGATCGGCCAATGTTCAAGCCCCGAACGGGGCGACAGAACGCTCGTTCGGCCCGATCGAGTTCTGTCGCCCCGCACGGGGCTAGCATGTGTTGTTTGCGCATGGATTCCAGGGGCTTTCGCCCCTGGCTATTGACTTCCGCCTCTACCGAGGCTACGGAATCCCCTAAGCCACGGACGTGGCGACAGTGAATAGCCCATGGCGTAAGGAAACGGCGACCGGCCCGGGCGACCCTGCCCCTGCAGGGCCGACAGAACAAGAATAGGAGCCACCGAGATGCCACAATCCTACGTCGCCTGCTACGTGCATGTGATCTTCAGCACCAAGGATCGTGTCCGCACCATCACTCCCGACTGGGCACTGCGCCTCTACGAGTACATTGGCGGCATCGTCCGGCCGCACGGGGCCGTCCTCCTCGCCGCAGGCGGCGCTGCCGACCATGTGCATCTGTCCGTCTCCCTCGGAAAGGAGTGGTCCGTATCCGCGGCGCTCCGCATCATCAAAGCCAACTCATCCAAGTGGGTTCACGAGAAGCTTCCGGACAAACAACACTTTGCCTGGCAGAACGGGTATGGAGCGTTTTCCGTGAGCCGATCTAACTTGGACGACGTGCATGGATACATTGCGAACCAGGCGGAACACCACCGCACACGCACGTTCAAGGAGGAGTTCCTTGCGTTTTTGAAACGGTACGAAGTGCCGTATGATGAGCGATACATCTGGGAGTGACATGAGTCCATGCTTCTGAGCCACGGATGTGGCGACAGTGAATAGCCCATGGCGTGAGCCATGGGAACCAGAGACCGACCCGCCACCCAGCCCCGGCAGGGGCGACAGAATCATGCCTTGCCCGGAGTGTGGTCTGTCGCCCCGTTCGGGGCTAGGATATGCTATTCGTGCATGGCTTCCAGGGGCTTACGCCCCTGGCTATTGACTGCCGCCTCTGCCGAGGCTGCGGAACCCGAAGCCACGGATGTGGCGACAGAGACCGGCCCGCCAACCTCGCCCCGGCGGGGTCGTACAGATGAGGCGGCGCCGAACGACGCAGTGACCAGTAGCCAGTGACCAGTGACCAGTGACGAATGACTAACATCTGCATCCCACGAGCAATCCAATTCGTCCTCGACGACGTGGGCTGGCGCGAAGGCTGGGACGTGTCGGATCTGGGCGGCCCGTACCGCGCGGGCGTCGACCGGCTCCTTGGCCCGGCCGACTATGCCGCGGTCGCCGACATTGGCAAGGCGCTGAACATCCGGCCCCAGTGCGCCGTGGTCCTGTGCGAATGGGACCGGGAGAACGTGTGCGCGCAAGTGCCGACCGCGACGCAGGCCGGTGCGGCATGGGACAACTCGCATCGCGTCGGCGACTGGGCGTTCGAGTCGCGGGACGTGTTCGTGCGGCGCGCGGCGAACATCGAGTTCGGCATGCACGGAGTGGGCCATGAGCACTGGGAAGGCGGCGATCGGACGCGGGCCGAGTGGCTCGGGCCTGGGCCGGAGCATCGTTGGCCATGGGAGGTCCTCCTGGCCCATCTCGATTGTTTCCGCAAGATCCTTGACCAGTACGACATCGGCCCGGCCGCGGGCATGTCATTGCCGCCGAGCTTCGTGCCCTGCGCGTTCCGGTACTACTGGGACGACGCGGACCCCGAGTCGACCGGCGCGCTCATGGCTGGCGCGGGCGTGCGTTATGCGTCGACTCCCTATTCGTCCTGTTGCTTCGTGGGCGGCCCGTCGGAGAAGCCCGACGGCGGCTTCGACCACGGCCTGCTCGTGCTCGACCGCGGGCGGAACGGCGTGCCGTGGCATGTGTACGCGGCCGCGCCCGACGCCATGCCGACGACTTCGATCTGCGGCATCCACTGGCCGAACGTGCTGTGCGAGGATCCCGACCATAACGGCGATGCGGTTGCCATGTGGGCCGCCTACTTCCATCGCGTCGCCGCGCAGCCGGACCTCATGCTCGCGGCCAACACGAGCGAGGCGTGGTCGCAGTGGGTGTACGTGAACTATGCGAAGCTGCGACGGGAAAGGGGGCTGTGGGTGCTCGACGCGAGCCGCGTCCCTGAAGTCGCGCGGCCGTACGCTCAATGCCCGATCGTCAAGATCAACTTGCTCCCGGGGACGCACGTGAGCCGGGTTGTGTCGGATGATTGCCGCGCGGTGGCGTACTCGGAGTGGGGTGAGGGGGATGCTCGTTACGCGCTCCTCGCGCTCAAGCTCGGCAACTCGATGGTGGCGCACATCGACGTGGAGTTTGGCGAGGGCTACCTGCCACTGACGGTGTTGCGCGATGGCACGTACGACGTGCTGGACTGTTCTGAGACTGAGAGGGAAGTGAGACTCAAGCTGCGAGTCTACGGCAGGCAGGACGTGCGCGTGCGGCTGCCGTTCGCGCCGGCCCGCGTGGAATCGGACAGCGGGGAGCTGGCCGTTGTCAGCTACGACTGCGATCGCAGCGCCGGCTTCGTGAGGATCGCTGTCGCTGGCCGCGACATCCACGGCGAGGTGGGCACGCTGACAATAGGCGCGTGAGGGGAGCGCCGCGGGCTGTCGCCCGCCCAACGATTGCCGCGTGCTCCGTCGTCCGCTACAATTATGCTGGAGTTGAGCAAGGCAGATCCAGAGCGTGCGCACCAGCCGGAGGAGGAACCGCCGATGATGAAAAAGGAGCTTGGGCTTTCGGCGGTATTCTGCATTGCAGCGGGTGCGATGATCAGTTCGGGGCTGTTCGTGCTGCCGGGGATTGCCTTCGCCAAGGCGGGGCCGGCCATTGTGCTGTCCTATGCGCTTGCCGGCCTCCTCGTGATTCCGGCCATGCTGTCACAGGCGGAACTGGCCACGGCCATGCCCAAGGCAGGCGGGACGTACTTCTTCGTCGAACGCAGCCTCGGCCCTCTGCTTGGCACGGTCGCAGGGCTCTTGAACTGGCTGTCTCTTGCGCTGAAGGCCGCGTTCGCGCTCGTGGGTATCGGCGCGCTGGCCACGCTGCTGTTCCCGGAGCTGGGGGCGTGGGGCATCAAGGTGATTGCGATCACGGGCTGCCTGTTCTTTGCGGGCGTGAACGTGGTGAGCGTCCGGCACGCGGGCCGCTTGCAGATTCTGCTGGTCGTCGCGCTGCTCTCCATCATCGTGGTTTATGTCGCCCGCGGCATGCCCGCGGCGGCGCACGAGCGTTTCGGGCCGTTCATGCCCTTTGGCCTCCAGTCGGTCTTCGCCGCGGCCGGGATGGTCTTCGTCTCCTTTGGGGGCTTGACCAAGGTGGCGTCGATCGCGGAAGAAGTGCATCGGCCCAGCCGCAACCTGCCGCTGGGCATGTTCCTCGCTTTCGGCACGGTGACCACGCTCTATGTGCTCGTGGTGTTCGTCACCGTAGGCATTGTGGACCCGGAGCGCTTGGCCGGCTCGCTCAACCCGATTGCGCTTGGCGCCGAAGCCATCATGGGACGCGTGGGCCGGGTCATCATTGGCGTCGCCGCGTTCCTGGCCTTTGCGACCACGGCCAATGCGGGCATCCTCTCCGCGTCGCGCTCCCCTATGGCCATGAGCAAGGACGGCCTGTTGCCGATGGTGTTCTCCAAGACCAGCAAGCGCTTCGGCACGCCGGGCGTGGCCATCGCGATCACGGCCGGCTTCATGGCCATCGTGATTGGCCTGCTGTCGGTCGAGGAGTTGGTCAAGACCGCGTCCACGATCATGATCCTCATGTTTGCGCTGACCAACCTGGCGGCCATCGTCATGAGGGGCAGCGGCATCGAGAGCTACCGGCCCAGTTTCAAAGCTCCCCTGCTCCCCTGGCTTCAGATTGCGTCAATCGTTGTTTACAGCTTCCTCATTTTCGAAATGGGCGCCACGCCGCTCATGACCACCGGAGGGTTCGCCCTGGTGGCCGCGCTCTGGTACGTGGGCTATGTGCAGCGCCGCATCGACCGCGAGTCGGCCGTCGTGTACCTCGTGAAGAGGATCACGTCGAAAGCGATCTATCGCAGCGGGCTCGAGGACGAGTTGCGGCATATCGCCATCGAGCGAGACGATGTGGAACTGGACCGGTTCGACCACCTCATGCGAGACTGCCCCATCCTCGACCTCGAGGAGTCGATCAAGGCCAGGGACTTCTTCCGCCGCGTCGCGGCCGAGCTAGCGCCGCGACTGTCTGTCGATGAGAAGGAACTGTACGAGCAATTCCTCGCCAGGGAACGGGAATCCAGCACCGTGATCGAGCCCGGCCTCGCGATTCCCCACGTGGTGGTCGAAGGCAGCCACGTCTTCGACGTTATGCTGGTGAGATCCAGAGGCGGGATCGTCTTCTCCGAGCTTCACGAGCCCGTGAAAGCTGCGTTTGTGCTCGTGGGCTCGGCCGACGAGAGGAACTTCCACCTCCGGGCCCTCATGGCCATCGCGCACATCGCCCAGGAGCCGGAGTTCAGGGACAGGTGGTCCCGCGCGCGGGGGGCGGAGCAGCTCCGGGACGTGGTTCTGCTCTCAACGAGGAAGCGGGAGGGCAAGGGATAGCCATCTCAGGTGGCACGCAGGGCGTACGACGCGCGCCCCGAATTGCTGTCATTCTGAGCAAGCGTAGCGCCGCGAAGCCTGCCCTCGAACGAAGTGAAGGGAATCTCGACGTGCAACAGGGATGGCGCCCCCGCCGACGCGGGCCAGGAGGGCGTGGTTCTGAACGCGGCGCAGTAGTGCAAAAGCCTGCTCCCACCGACGCGGGGTCGGTGGGGGCCAATGCCATTAACTTAGGGAACTCCGTCCGCGGCCAGGGCACACTCCATGGCCAGCTTTAGCTGGCCTTTCTGAGTGCCACCAGATTCATCTGGTGGTGAGCATGGCACTCGATTCAACACGATGAGGAGCCTGCTTCAGCAGGACTTCTCTTATTGCCGGAAGCAGATCGAAAAGCCGGGCTAAAGCGCGCTCCAGCCAATGAAGCGAAGGCTTGGTGTCCACCACGTGAACGTGGTGGCAAGGCAGAGAGCCAGCTAAAGCTGGCTGAATCCCTGTGCTCCAGCAGAACGATCAAGATGACCACACGTGCCGCGCTTGGCCTTGAGTTAATGGCATTGGGTGGGGGCCAGCGAGGTGAGACCCCTCTTTGCTCTCGGCTGAGCTGAAATGTTGCCTCGACGCTATGAGCGCGGATTCGCTCGAAAGCCGTTGGTGGCGCGAGATTCTTCGCGTAGCCTGTCCTGAGCGAAGCCGAAGGGCTCAGAATGACACCCAATGGCGCCGCGTGTTGCTCCCTATGCAGGAACTGTCCCCTTCGCGCCTCTGCGCCTTAGCGTCCGCCGTACGGCGGATTGCGTTACTCCGCCTTCTCCGCCGCCCAGAGCATGCCGCGCGTGATGAGCGCCAGGGGCGCGGCCTGCCGCGTGACCTCCGCGTTGTGGCCCACGGAGCAATAGTAGACGCGGCCCTTGCCCCACATCTTTGTCCACGCGACCGGCATCTTCACGCGGTCGAACATGGTGTACGCGAGCACGTTGATCGCGGGGTCCACGTGCAGGTAGTACTGCTCGCTCGTGACGGTGAAGTCCTTGAGCCCGTCGGTGATCGGGTGGGGGTTGTCGTAGCACATGTGCACGTCGTACGTGACCTCGCCGCCGCCCGGGTGGGCGACCCATTGGCCGCCGCACATGAACTGGTATTGCGTGCTCTGCCGGAACGCGTCGCACATGCCGCCATGCACCCCAGCCAGGCCCACGCCGCTTTAGACGGCCTTGCACAACGGCTCGACCTGCTCCTTCTCGATCGAGCCCATGGTCCACTCCGGCACGAGCAGGTCCATAGCCATGAGCTTGTCGAGGTCCTTGAACGCGTCGAGCGTGTCGGAGACCTCGACTTCGAAGTCGTTCTTGCGCAGCGAGTCCGCGAGGATGTCGGCCACTTCCTTGGGCTCGTGGCCGTCCCAACCGCCTTGGACGATGAGTGCTTTCTTCATGGGGGTACCGGGGGTAAAGCGTAAAGACGTAAAACGTAAGGGGCAGAGAAAGAGGATAGACTAGACGCGAGGCGGGAGGGAGTCAAGCCCAAGTGCGAGCGTCATCGTGAGCGTGAGTGAGGGCGGCGCGCCTAGGGCTCGTCTTCGGCCCTGGCCCGGTAGGAGGCGAGGTCGTCCGCCGTCATTTCGTCTGGGGGGACAAGGCGGTAGTGGCATTCCCTGGCTATCTTGACTCCCTCTTTTTCGTCCAGTTCGAAGTCGAACAGGACGATGGTGTCCTCTCCCATGAACTGTGCGCCGATGGGGCGGCAGACGAGGTCAGGAAACTTGTGCGCGCACATGAAGAAGTCCTGCTCGATCTGTACGATGCCAAGCTTGTCGTTGCCGCCCTTCGCTTGGACCGGGATGATATGGTGGACCCCGCGCCGGTCGATGCCGACATATATCTCGTCCGTTTCGGTCTGACCCACGTTAGGGATCTTGGTGCGCAAGTGATTCTGCAATGAGTGGCACGTGACGCGGGTGAAGACATCGATCAACCGGTTGTAACGCAGCTTGGCAAGAAGTGCTTGCTCGTCGTCGAGCGCATACATTGAGATGATCCCGGGCGTGGCGTCTGGCACCTTCGTGACTACGAGTTGTTCGTTGGGCACGAACCCACTCTCGGCCACGGCCGCGAACGTGTAACGTCCGTCCCCTGTGAGGCGGATGATCCACTCTTTGCTCTCGGGCGCGCACTCGCGGATGGCTTTTGGCATGCGCTTCCTGAACCTGAAGGTGTAGATGAGATCCCCCAGGTTCTTGGGCCGGTCCAGACCAAGCGCCGGCACTGCGTCTTCGATCTCTGAACGAGTAAAGGTGAACTTATCCATCCCCGGCTCGAAGTGCCGGGAGAAGATGTGTTCCAGGATCTGGTCGTAGACGGGTCGCTTGTTCATGTGTATGTGAGCCGTGCAGACGGGCTAACCCGGCCAGCGCAAGAGAATCACTTCTTCCCTCAACTGCTCTCTGGTCGCAGTGGCCATCCGAGTTCGGAAAAGGTCGATTCCAACGACTTCATACCCGAGTGTCCGTGCGATGTCGGCAAGTATCTGGCCTGTCCTGATCATGACCTGGAGGAATGATGCTTGGTCGCCGACGACGTAAGCAAGGCGCGCACCAGGGCGCAGGACGCTTCGGAGGTCAGCGAAGTGGCGCATCATCCCTCCGAAGTAGAGCTTCGCGACCCGGTGGTACATGCGCTCGAAGCCAGACGTCTTACGCATGGCTATCCGGCGTCTCTCGATCTCGTCGGCTATCCGCTTGACCTCGGGGAAGCCCTCGACCCACGCATCGTCATCATCTGCCTTGTAGACACCTCGGGTGTTCGACCTGAGCAGGCCCTTCTTGAAGGTTTGGAGTTGCTTCTTGTCTGTTACGAACCCAAGCAACACCGATTCCAGCCTGGTGGTTCGGCTGTAGTCCTTCTCGTTTGGGTAGGGAGGAGAGGTGATAACAACATCCACCGACTCAGGCTCCAGCGCTTTGCTTGGCTCCCTGGCGTCCGCGAAGTGGACTGCTGACGGCACGGCGGCCATCGACTGCAACTCCCGGAGGTCGCGAGCTATAGTCTTCACTTCGCTCTGCCAGGGGGCCACCACGGGGGCGTCATCCTTGATCCTTCCCACACCTATCTCTGGGCCGAACCTGAGATTGCTGCTGACGCTGACGACGGACTTGGCGAAGGCGAGCATCTGATGTGCGCGGTATGGGCTGCCGTTGAGCCGTTCGATAGTTTCTGCTAACACCACTGCCTTGTGCAGGGGCAGGGGGCTAAGTGAGTTCTTCAGTAGCAGTTTCTGTCGCTTTTCAGGTAGCGTTCTGAGGGCCGTGTCATCGTCGGGCGTACTCACAAACAGTGGGTTATCTTCGATGCCATCACTCGCAAGCAAGGCATTTGCCCGATCCGCGACGGCCTCGGCGCTGCGCAAAAGGCCGTCCGGGTCAATGCTCCAGTCGGTCTTGACACAAGAGGCAAAATGCGCCAGTGGATTCCTCTCAAGCCCCACACTTGGGATCTGGAGTTTCTTACACTCGACCAGCGTTGTCCCTGTCCCAGAGAAGGGATCGAGCACCGTGTCGCGAGTCGTGGCGCCCAACTTGTCAAGATACTCCCGCACCAACTGTGGCGGGAAGGATAGGACGAAGCGGTACCAATCATGGGCCGCCCTATCCTCCCTGCGGAGTCGGTTCAGCTCCTGGTTCGCGCTACGGCTCCTTGTGACTTTGGTCGTCATGGTCTGGGACGTTCGTGTGTCGGGCCACGGGCTGCCATCTATGTTGACTGTACGGATGGTAGCACAGAGCACTGACACGGGTCAACGAATGGAGCGCACGCGAAGCCTGCATCACTTGGCGCCGCTTCGCGGTAGGGCTTCGGTCACGGCCCCAACAAGCTTGCCGGCGATTTCGCCCTTGGTGCGGCAGCGGGCGGCCACGTCGCCGTTGGGCCCCACGAAGTACGCCGCGTGACGCGTCGCATCGATCTACGAGAGGTCGTTCGCCACGACAAGCTGCGAGCCGTTGCGCTGGAGGGACTCGTGTGCGATACGGATGAGTTCCTCTTCGGTGCAGTTGACTTCGAGCTTGAAGGAGACCAGGAACGCGTCGGGGGCCATTCTGCGGATGAGCTTGATGACCTTTGGCGTCTTGACGAGCTTGATCGCCCACTCGTCCCGGCCCGATGGCGTCTTCTCAGCCAGCGTCTCCGCCGGCGCGTAGTCGAGCACGGCCATGAGGTGGATGATCGCGTCGGCGGGATCGCTCGTGAGCACATCCTCGACCGCGGCGATCACGTCGCCGACCGTCTCCACGTCAATGATGCGCAGCGTGTTGGATTCGGCGGTGGGCTTCACGCTGCCCGGTCCGCGGATAAACGTCACCCGCGCACCCTGGCGCAGCGCTTCGTCCGCGATCATCGAGCCCAGTCTCCCGCTGGAACGGTTGCTGATGTACCGCACCGCGTCGATGATGCCGCGCGTGGGGCCGGAGGTGATGAGGATGTGTTTGGCTGAGAGGTCCAACGGTCCCTCTTGTCTGCGTTTGTAGTAGGCCCGTAAGGGCCTTCCGCCTGCGCTCTCGCAGAGGCGCCCTTATGGTCGCCACTACAAGCGCGGCCGGGCGCGCTAGTACGCGCCGAGCCGACGCGCGGTCTCGACCATCGCGCGCATGTTCTCGACCGGCGTGCCGCGGGGGATCATCTCGCCGCTGTTGAATGCGTACCCGCCGCCTTCCTTGCAGATGGCGAAGATCTCCTCGGCTTGCGCAATCACGTCGTCGGGCGTGCCGTTTTGGAGGACGTTGACCGGGTCGAGATGGCCCGAGATTGCGTTCTTGCCTTTCGTCACCGCGCGCGCCTCGGCGAGGTCCGCTTCCGGGCCGGCGCTGATGATGTCCACGCCCAGGTCGACCTGCCGCGCGAGGTAGTCGGTCTTGATCTCGCTGTTGTGCAGGAACGTGAGCAGGCCCATCTCGCGGCATCTTGCGGCAAGGTCCGCGCAAGGCTGGAACGCGAACGCGTTGTAGTGCTGGAGCGAGATGAGGTTGCTCATCGCGTTGCAATCGCCCACCCACACCGCGTGCGCGCCCGCGTCGAACTGGGACTTGCAGAAGCTGCCCTGCAACTCCAGAAAGAACGCGTTCGTGTCGTGCACGAGTTGCGGGTCGGTGATCGTGAGCACCATGGTCTCCTCGATGCCGTACAGCAGCGCAGTCGAGGTGAAGGGCGCGGCCACGCGGCCGGTCACGCAGACCGTGTCGCCGAATCGGCCGCGAATTTTGCCAATGGCTTCGAGAAGGATGGGGATGCGGCCGGCGGCCGTGGTGTCGAAGTGCTGGAGCGAGTCGAGCGTCTCGCGGGTGGGGGGGAGGTACTCGCAGGTGGCGCGGAGGATGTTGCCGTCGCCCTTCACACCCACGCCGAGCGGCTCGAACTCGAAGCAGTCGTCGACCTGGAGCCACGCCCAGTCGTAGTCGAACTCTTCGATGGCCGCAGACCAGCAGTCCGCGAGCTTCTGCGGGTCGTCGGTGATCTCCTGGTACGTCCCTTTGTCGTACCACTTGACATCGAACTCTTCGCTCAACGCGAAGACAGGCACGCGCGTGGGCACTTCGCAGGCCACGACCTTGCGCAGGTCGTCCATTAGTCCGTCGTAGGGCATGGGTGGGCTCCTAGAGGGTTCGGCGGATTGCTCAACGCTGCCGCCCGGGCCGTTCGTAGTAGGGCGATTCATCGCCCGTCTCCACAGCGGCCGACGGGCGATAAATCGCCCTACGACAAGCCAGCGGCGTCTTCCGCACAGTGGAGCACGATGTCTCGTCTGAGGCGCATGGGAAAACTCCTATCACAGATCGTCTTGCGTGGGCGGGGGGGCGTGCCGAGTCACGCCGCTATACTGTTCGCGTTGGTCGCGCTGCGCGAGGCGCCAGCGCTTGAAGAGCACGCGCTGCGCGGGTGCGAGCAGCTTGGCCGCGCCGGATTCGAGTTGCGCTTCCAGCGTTTGCTGCCGTTCGGACAGCTTCTCGAACGGGATATTCTTGAGTGCGCCGGCCCAGAGGTCTCGCGTGCGCCGGCGGTACTGTTCCACGAGCGCGGCGAGCTTGCTTTGCGCATTCTCATCGAGGCTGGCGTCCGCGGCGAATTTGGCGAACTGGGCTTGCCTCCATTTGAAGGCCCACGCGTCGAGTTCGTCCCGCGCGGCCGCGTAAGCGTCTTCGTCCAGCGGCATGGGCTGAGGGCCGGTGGCGGGCGGGAGGCGGTCGAGGAACCACAGCTCCATGCGCGCCTGCTGGTCTTCGTCGAGCAGGGCTGCGATCTCACGCCGGCGCTGGGCCAGCAAGCCGGCTTGCACCGCGGCCCAGACGCGTCCGTCTGCGCCGGCGTCGCCGAGCATGGCCCATGTGGCGAGTTGCAGGGACCGGAACTTTTCGAACAGGGTCTCGATCTGCCGGGTCTGCTCAGGCGAGGCGGATACGATTGTGCAGAGCCCTTCCGCGGCTGGCCGGCGAAACTCGCCCAACTGGGTCACCACGCGCGCGGGCGAGTCTGGGAGGGGTGCGGCCTTCGGCGCCACGGGCTGGGCGCCGCCGAGCTTGGCCAGCTCGCGGCGAGCCCACTTGTGTAGGCTGGACGTGTATCGCGCGTACGGGCCGGTAATGACGACGTTCAGCGCGGCCTCGAAGCACCGCCTTGCCTCGTCCGGCTTCTTGGCCCGGACGAGTTGCTGCCCCAAGTAGACGCCGGCGCGGGCCGCGTGATAGCTGTTGGGGTATTGCATCGCGCGGTGCCAGGCCTGCATGGCCGCGTCCGTGAGCTGCTGGCGCAGGAGCAGTTGGCCCCACGTGAATAGGTAGCTCGGGGCTTGGGCCGAATTGGGGAAGCCTTGGGCGAGCTTTTCGTACGCGCGCGTGGCTTGCGGCGCGTCCCCGCGGCGGTACAGGATCTCCGCCAACGTTTTAAGCGCCAGTTCGTCGTCGGGCAGTGCGAGCGCGCCGCGGGTATTGGTTGGCTGCCATTGGGCGCGGTAGCGCGTGCCGAAGGGGTCCAGGGCTGGGCCGAGGGACCAGCGGTACGGGAACATGGCCGTGGTCTCGAAGTCGGCCTCGGCTTGTTCGAGGAGCCCGGCCGCGCACTGTGCCGCGGCCGCCCATGCCCAGGCGCGCTTCCACACCTCATAGCGCAGTGCGTGGGGCGGAGTCGAGTCGAGCACGGCCTGCGCAAGCACGCGCGCGCGGGGCAGATCGTTGCGTCGATACGCGGCCTGCACCCGCGAGAGGTAGTCCATGGGCAGGCCGAGCGCATAGTAGGCCATCCACTCCCGTTCGAGCGTGTCCATGGGCTTGCCGAAGACTTGCTCGAAGATGGCGCTCATGCCCGGGTAGCGGGCGGTCTTGGCGTCGAGCGACGTTTGCCAGAAGCGGATCATGGCCTCCTGGCCGTAGCGCTGCTCCAGGAAGTGCAAGGCCGATTCGACGACGCGCGTGTTGAAGCCGCGGCGCCTGCGGCGCACTTGCCGGGGGTTCATGCGTTCCAGGTCGCCCCACCGCGGCACGACGTTGTCCCGCAGCCACATGGCGTACAGCTCTTGCCGGGGCCGCAGCACCGCGAACGCGCGCATGAGGCCCATGGAGAAGTAGCGCGCCATGAACTCTCCCGACCACCAGCACCACGGCCCATTGTCCTGCCCCATCTGCTCCGCGCGCGTGTGCCGGAACAGGTGCGTGGTTTCGTACATGATGCTCGCCAGACGGTCGACCGCGTCGTGTGTTTCAGACGCGATGAACGACTTGCCGGCGAAGTCTTGGGCCGCCGGGTATTGTGCGCTGCGCCGGCGGGACTCCAGGGGCCGGCACAGCGCGTTGTACTGCTGCCGCGTGGCCGGCATGAACACGAACACGCGCGAGTCGCATTCGACGCCGGCCCGGCCCTTGAGGAACGTCCAGATGTTGTCCACGCGCTCGGCGACTTGGCGCACGTGCTCGGCCTGGACTTGCGGCAGGTAGTAGAGCCGGAAGTGTTTGGTGTCGATCCAGCGCCATTCGTAGCCTTTGAGGCGCACGGTTTCGCTCGGCGCCACTTGGGTGGGATGGATGAGGCGCAGCCCATCCCAGTCGCTCGCTGCGCGCGCGGGATAGGAGGCCGCGAGCAAGGCAGCGATGCACGCGAAACGGCTGATGCTACGCGTCCTGGTCAACGGTGGGGTTCCTCTCGGATGGCGGATTCTCTGGCTCATGAGGCAGTTCTTGCGGCATGGCTGCGTCGTGGGACGCGGCGTCGCCTGAGGCCGCGAGGCCGGCGGCCATGCGCAGGCGCTCTCCTTCGCGCTGGGCGCGCACTTCGCGTTTTTGCGCGGCCACTTGCCGGTGGCCTTCCACGAGCCGAAGGAGGATGGGATAGGCTGCGAGCGCGGCAATGAAGCCAATGGCCATGCCGCCCACCCACAGCGGTATCACGACGGACGAGCCGAAGCGGAACAGCTCCCGAATCCCGGCGGACCAGCCGTCGCTCTCCAGGCGCATGAGCACGTGCCGCATTCGCGCGTGGAGGGGTTTTTGGCCGAGCAGCCAGGCGCCGGTGCTGTAGGTGAACATGTAGACCGGCACGACCGTGAAGGGGTTGGAGATGTACGTGAGCACAATCGCCGCGAAGCGGCTGCACTTGAACGCGGTTGCGGCTGCGAAACCGATGATCATCTGCACGCCAAAGGTGGGGGTGAACGCGATGAACGCGCCTATCGCCCCTCCGAGCGCGATCTGATGCGGCGTGGCCTTTTGGGTGGCGAGCCGGCGCACGAGGCGTTGGCCTCGGATCCAGAGGTAGACCCCCAGGTCCATCAGCCGGCGGGCGCGCGGTTTGCGAAGCAACTCATTCGCCATCGCGGCGGCCCTCCTCTGCGGCGCCCGCGGCCGCGTGCGGCAGCGGAACGCTCGAGCGCACGTGCAGGTCGCGTTGCGGGAACGGGATCTCCACGTTGCGCTCCCTGAAAATGGCGTCGATCGCGTAGTTCAGGTTGCTCGTCACCATGGGAATCGTGGCCGGATCGCGCACCCACACGAGCAGCTCGAAGTCCAGCGAACTGTCGCCGAAGCCCATGAACCACACGTCCGGCGTCGGGTAGTCGAGCACGTCTTGCTCTGCTTTCGCGACCGTGAGCAGGCAATCTTTCACCTTCGGCACATCCGATCCATACGCCACTCCCACGGCCACGTGCACCCGCGTGCGCGGGTCGCGGCCGTGCCAGTTGACCACGTTGCTTTCGATGAACTTGGAGTTGGGCACGATGACGTTGACCCGGTCCCGCGTCTCGATGACCGTGCTGCGCGTGCCGATGTGGCGCACCCACCCCGACAGGCCCGCATCCACGTCGATGAAGTCCTGGAGCCGAATGGGCCGCTCGAAGAGGATGATGATGCCGCTGATGAAGTTGCTGATGATGTTTTGCATGCCGAAGCCGATGCCGATGCCGAAGGCTCCGGCGAAGACCGTGAGCGCGCTCAGCGGCACGCCGGCCACGGTCATGCCGTACGCACAGATCATGCCCACGGCCACATAGTAGACGCACGACCGAATCGTGTGCCAAGCCCCGGCCCGGCGCGTGGGGTCGGAGAAGAAGGCCTGGTCGACTGCTTTGCGCGCGAGGGTGGCTGCGAAGAGACCGACGAGCGCGACGGCCAGCCCCGCCAGGATCTTGAGCGGGCTGGTGGGCGCCGCGTCACCGAGCGGAATCTGGGTCGTCCTCACCCAGGCCACAGCCCCGCCGAGCGCGGCTTCGATGTGGGCGAAGCCAGCCCTCACAATGGCAGGCGAAGCTTCGGACTTGATCGCGGCCGCGAAGCGCCAGCGCCACACCGCGCCCACCGCGCCCACGACCGCGGCTGCCACGGCGAGCGTGAGCGCGTGGCTCCAGGTGAACGCGCCCGCCCCCTCTTTGGCCGGCTGCCTGCTCCGGGAGTAGCGCCGGCGCACGTGGCGCACGACGAGCCGCGAGAGGGCGTAGCCGGCCACGACGATACACACGCTCGCCACGAGCGTGCGCGCCATTTCCTTGGCCATGACGCGGTACCCGGCCAACCACACGGCCAGGATGGCCACCACGAAACACGCGGCCAGCGGATACAGCACGGTCAAACTCGACCGCACGAGCTTGCCCGCCCACGTGGTGGCTTGCGGCATGATCTTGCTGATGAAGAACGGATGGGAGATGAAGACGATGCCAATCACCACGAGCGCAAGCTTGTACATGCTCCAGCACAGGGCGATCAACTCCTCAGCCGTCTCCTTGTCGGCCTGGTAGTGCCGCAGCCCCTGCACGGTGAGCCAGGCGAGGATACTCGCAAACAGCACCAGGCCAATGATGCGGTGCATGTGGCGGCACAGCGATTCGTTCCACAGGAGCAGGCGCCGGTCTTCGCGATGGGGCGAGAAGGCCGCGCTGGACAGGGAGTGGAGCAGGCGAAACACGCCGAGCATCATGGCCGCGTCGAGCACGGCTGCGCGCAGGGGGCTGTTGGCCTCGAGCCATTGTGTGCCGGCCGCAACGAGCCCGCAGAACAGCAGCACGGACATGCTGCGGCTTACGATGTACGGCAACGCGAGCCGCGCCCGGCCGGTGAAACGGCCATTGAACTTTGCGCGCAGCGACCGACGCCATTTCTTGAGCAGCCGGCGCAAGAGCCAACGGATCGCCAGCGCCAGCGCGAGGGCGCCCAGTGCGATGAGGCTGTTGTGTATGAGTTGCTTCTTGCCGACCCGAGCCACCCAGGCGTCGAAGACCTCCTGGTAGTTCTTGGCCGCCTCCACGGCTTTGGCATAGCCGGCTTGCATGCCGGCCCAGGCCCGCTTGAGCGCCGTCATGGAGATGCCGGCCTCTTCCCGCTTCCAGAGCACTTCGCTCCGGCGTTCCATGAGCCGCTGCTGCACGCGCTGGAGGGCCTCCATGCGGCGCCGCACCACGTCCAGGCGTTTCGCATACAGATCGACGATTCTCTGTGCGCAATCGAGTTGCTTTTCGATGAGTGCCCGGCGCTTGCCGAGGTATTGCCGATACTGCTGGCGCTGCTCGTTGGTGTCGAGTTGCGCCAGATCCACGTCCGCGGGGCTCGGCTCGCCGGCTTGGCCGGCGACGGCGAGTTTGCGCAGCTTGTCTCTTACCCCGGCCAGCTTGCGTTCGGCTCCGGCCTTGAGCCCCTGGATCGCTTCCTGCTCTTGGACGGCCTGTCTTTGCTCCAGCCCGAGGCGGCGCTGGTCATCGACCAACTCGTCCGCGGCCTTCTTGGCGTCGGCCATCACGTCGAGCCGATGGTCGAGCCCCCTGAAAGCTGCTTCGTCTTCCTTGGCCTCCTTCTCTACGTTGACCGCATCCATCTGGATATTGTAGAGCGCGACCTTTTCGTCTTCGACGTGGATCTGCATCTGGAGCAGGATCTTTTCGCTGTAGCCTGCGGCCTGCTTGGCGGCGATGAGTTTCTGGCGGCGCTGCTCGGCCCGATCGCGCTTGACATCGAGTGCGGCCTCCTCCTCCATCGCCTGGGCCTTCTGGAGTTCGGCCTGCTTGATGGCCTCGGCCTCGGCGGCTCGTTTGCGTTCGAGATCGGCCGCGGCGGCTCGCGCCTTCAGGGCGTTTGCCGTGGCTTCGGCGATACGCACCTGGATCCGGGCTCGGTCTACCTCGAAGGCGGCCCGCCGGTAAGCGGCTTTTGCCTCCTCGATCTGCTGCGCGGCCAGGCCCCATGCCGACTCGTCGTGGTCCACGCGGCAATGCTTGAGCAGCAGCAGATCCTCGCTGGTGAGTTTGGCCGTCCGGGGC
>JAJRTI010000367.1 GCA_024278415.1 Planctomycetota bacterium
CGCCGGGCGGCCCTTCGGGTGGAGGCTCATCACCGCCAGGCGGAGGTTCGTCGCCACCACCATCGCCGCCGCCGGGCGGCCCTTCGGGCGGAGGCTCATCCCCGCCAGGCGGAGGTTCGTCGCCACCACCATCGCCGCCGCCGGGCGGCCCTTCGGGTGGAGGCTCATCACCGCCAGGCGGAGGTTCGTCGCCGCCATCATCGCCGCCGTCGGGCGGTCCTTCGGGCGGTGGCTCATCACCGCCAGGTGGAGGTTCGTCACCGCCGCCATCATCGCCGCCGTCGGGCGGTCCTTCGGGCGGTGGCTCATCACCGCCAGGTGGAGGTTCCTCGCCGCCGCCATCATCGCCACCTTCAGGCGGTCCTTCGGGCGGTGGCTCATCCCCGCCAGGCGGAGGTTCGTCGCCGCCGCCATCATCGCCGCCTTCAGGCGGTCCTTCGGGCGGAGGCTCATCCCCGCCAGGCGGAGGTTCGTCGCCGCCGCCATCATCGCCGCCTTCAGGCGGCTCGTCCGGTGGAGGCTCATCCGGTGGAGGCTCCTCATCACCACCTTCGCCATCGCCAGGCGGCTCGTCCGGCGGCGGCCCATCATCACCGCCTTCGCCATCGCTGGGCGGTTCTTCACCCGGCGGCAAATCCGGCGGCACGTCGTCACCCGGCTCTTCGCCATCGGGCGGTTCGTCATCCCCAGGCGGGGGCGGCAAGGGCGGACCTCCGCTCCCCCCGCCGCCATGATCGTCTGAACCGTCGTCTCCGCCCGGCGAGCGGTCCCCGGGGTCGTCTTCTCCGAGCGTTCGTTCCCACATCGCCTTTGGGATCCAGCGGATGCTGCTGTCGGCGAATAGCACGTTCACGCCATCCGGTCCGTGGTTATCCTTCTCATCGATCACCGGTTCCCTCTCTCCGTCCTCTTTCAGCACCGTACGCCCCGCCTCGATCGCGTCCGCAATCATGATGATGCGGTGGCTGTTCTGCGCGATGTTGGAACGGGTCTTCCGCCTCCCTTTGTTTTTGCCTCCCATGAAATGCGAGTAATACTCGTAGCTCATGCCCCGGCCGCCTTCCCGCCCCTCGGGAGCGTTGTCCTTCAGGTCATCCTTCGTGAGCACCACGTTGTTCGTTGACGGGCAGCGAAAGATGCTCAGCCCGCGTGGCCTCTTGCCCGTGTAACGCGGATACAGCGTGGACAGGTCGTCCTTGCCCTTGTCTTCCGGGAACCCCGGCCGCACATCGACCCACGGGAAGTATGGGTCGTAGTCCTGTGAGTACAGCTCCAGATAGTAAGCAACGTTCCTGAGGTTGTTCTCGCAAGACGCTCGCCTGCCCCGTTCGCGGGCTTGGCTCAGCGTGGGCAACAGCAGCGCCGCGAGGATTCCGATGATGGCAACGACCACCATCAGCTCGATCAGGGCGAACCCGGACAAGGCCCTGCCGCGGAATTTCCATTTCATGAATTCGTTCCTCAGAGGAAACCATGGATCGTCGTGTCCCCCGAACGCGAGAAAGGTAGGATTATTGTACGCGCTAGCTGTAGAAATGGCAACGCCTTAAGTTGGTTCCAATGGAAGTTCGAAATCGACGCGGACCGGCTTCAACGCGTGAACCAAGACTCCCCGGTGATTCGCCGGCCCGCCCACGCCGATAAGACTCGTCTCGTCACGCCACCCCCGCTCAAGCAATCTCTCAACAAACCCCTCCGCAATGGCGCGGCCGGGCTCCGCGACCAAGGCGACGCCAGTTGGCGAAACGACGGCTTCGAGCGTCCTGATCAAAGGGGCGAAAGACCGCTTCTCGTATGCCACATCGGATGCCAGCACGACGTCAAACCGCCCGTCAACGCCTGGCCGGCGCCAGTCCATGGCCAACGTGCTGGGCAGCCGCCCCAAGTTGAGCAGCGCGTTCAGTTGCACGAACCGCAACGCATCTGGCTCGTAGTCCGTGAAGAGCATCTCCGCGCCCGCCGCCATGGCGGCAACCCCTGCAAGCCCAAGTCCGCAGCCAATCTCGATGGCCCTGGCGCCCGCAAGAATACCTGGCGCACCCAGCACAAACGCTGAAAGAGCCGCCGCAGAGGGCCACACCTCCGCCCAGTAGGGAATGCGCTCGTCCCGATACGCGGGAGCTGCTGGGCCGGCCTCGATCAGCCTGTCCAGCATCTCCTCGGAGTTCCCCACGGAGTAGATCAGCAACTCCCGCCCCGCGATGTCAAAACGATTCTCCTTGAGGCGATACCGCTCCCCAAGCCCTTCTTCCAGCGCCCGGACCCGAGCATCCGTGTCGGACCTATCGCGGGGTTCTGTGCGGGGTACATCCACAATCAGCGCCGGCTCACACCAAGCCTAAAACCAGGAGCACGTCGTACGTCGCGTGCGCGTACACCGCGATGCCAAGCCCCCTGGTGAAATAGATGAGGCACAACGCCATGCCGGCGCCAAAGCGGAACAAGAAACTCGTCATTGTGAATGCGTCGCCGTAGGGCCCCACGTAGTGCATGTAGGAGAACAGCGCCGAACTGCCCACGAGTACCAGCACCACGGCAAGCGTCTCACGCGCGCCGGACCACCCGCGGTCGTGCACGAGGTAGCGGTACACTTCACCAGCCAGCAGATGGCGGAACAGCAGCTCCTCATACACCCCCGCACCCACCGACAAGATGATGCCCAACATCTCCAGTCGGCCGATGGGCGCAGAAAGGCTGTTGGGCCATACCGTCTTCAATGGCAGCAGGGTCAAGGCCGACAGCATGATTCCCCAGCATACGCTTTCCCCAAGCATCAGAGAGAACAGCCTGACCCCCACTTCGCCGCCCTCGCGTTCGAGGCGGCAGCCGACCCAGAAAAACGCCGGAATCAGCATCAGGTTGAACCAGATGAGCCCCTTTGCACCAAGCATGCGGAACGGAACCTTGAGCGCGGAATTCACCGCATTGTTCAACTCGGACCCGCTGACCATCAGCGCGAACTCATAGAGCCCCATGATGGGCAAGATGAACATGAGGCTCACCCACAGCCTGCGGGAAGTGTCGGCATACTCAAAGTCGCCCTGCGCCGCGCCCACGCGCACGCGTGCTGATCCATCAGGCACAGACTGGCGCTCATCCATCCTGTTCACAGCTCCCAGGCGCTCCAAGCTCTCTCACTTCGCGATGTCGGCCACACACTCTTGAATTCGCCGCTCAGCCAGTTCGCGCTCATGGCCGAACCACTGCTGGTCCTCGATTTCAGCCTCCCAGCACCGCGACGCATCGCTGGACCGCACACACCAGAAGATTAGGTGGATCCGGGCGCGTTGGAAGATAAGTCCGTATTTGAGGCCGTACTCCTCGACGCGCCCCACCACGACCCCGTCCACTCCAAGCGCCTTCCCAAGCACGGCCGCGCGTTCGTCGAGCCGCGCGCCTTCCAGCGTGAGCCCGGCTGCGGCCAGCCGCTTCAGCGACTCATCCCGCGACATCACCCGATGCACGCCGCGATCCTCCAGCGCGCGGCGCAGCAAGTCGGCCACGACCCGTCCGCTCGCGGCTGGCACCACGACGCCTCGAGTCATGTGCGCCTCCGTCGGCCCCGCGCGTTCCTGGAAATCGAGCACCGCGAGGCTGTCGATGGGAGGCTTGCCCGCGTTGGGAGCAAACCGAACCGTGTGAGTCGCGCATCCCCCGCACGCCAAAGCCACAAAGAGCGCCAGTCTAGAGAGCATGTGGAAACGCATTCTGGCCATTCGTGCGCTCGCAAAAGCAGTCCCGGAACCGATCACACGTCACCCGACGTCCGCATTTCGCACGTTAGCACAGCCCTCCGTAGGTGTCAAGCCGCACCGCCAAGCACAACTCCATCCGTGCTCCCACTTGTGCAAGCGCCAGCCCGGCAACGTGGCCGCTGGGAATGGGCGGCTGCTGCAATCAGGCCCGGAAAAGAAAACGGGCCGCCCTCACGTTGAGGGTGGCCCTGCGTCTTGGCGCGGTCCGCCGACTGGCCGCGCCAGCCACATCTTATGTCGGAACGTGTGCCTGGAGCGTTCTGAAGGCTCAGCCATTCATTCTGCCAGTCCGATTTAGCAATACATGTGCCACAGAACACAGCCAAGTCGTCGGCCTCACGGCGACAACGTAACCTTCGCTGCAACGGCCACTAATGAACCGACCTTACGGGGCCCAATGCCGTTGGGCTCGACATGTGTTGTGCCGCGTTCGCGCGCGGGGAAGCCTGCATGTGCCAAAAGGAAGCATTCGCGTCCCGCCGTTCCGGCGCTGCCCGGCCATGATCGCCCTCAATATGCTTTTGCCGCACCAAGCAATTGCATTTTCGATGAGCCGTGTCTATCCTTTCAGCTCCGCCATGGCGCCTCAAGGTCCGTGCCACAGGTATTCAACTCAAGGAGCGAGCATCGATGGACTCCATGATTCCCAAGGAACGCGTTATGGCCGCGTTTGAGAAGCGGCCCACGGACAAGATCCCGATCTACCAAGCCGGCTTCTCCTCGAAGGCCGCGTCGTACGTGCTCGGCCGCGACGCATTCGTCGGCGGCGGCAGGAACCAGTGGCGCGAGTCGACCGCGCTGTGGGAGGGCCCCGAGGCGCACGCGGAGTTCCTCGAACGCACCATGCGAGACGCTGTGGAGCTGTGCACCAAGCTCGACCTCGATCTCGTGCGTACTCAGTACTGGCGCATGCCCGAGAAGCCCACGAAGAAAATCGACGAGTTCACGTTCATGTACGGCGATCCGGAGGGCGCGTGGCGCATCATGCGCCATGACCCGGAGAGCGAGCTGTACCAAATCATCGATCAGAGCCCCAAGCCAGAGCTGACCATCGACGACATCGAGCGCTCCGTCGAATCGGCCGAGGCTGCGTTGGAGAACTACCACCCCACCGCGGCGAGCTACGCGGACTACGTGAAGGCCAGCGAAGCCTTCAACCATCAGCGCGCGGTGCACGGCACAGGCGTAGGCTGCAACATCAACTACAAAGAGCCGGTGTGGCTGGAGGCCATCGCCTTGCGGCCCGACCTGGTCGCCCGCCACTTCATGGTCCAGGCCGAGCGCGCCAACCGCGCGGCCGACGCCCAACACGAAGTCGGCATCCGCATCCTCTTCGGAGGGGGCGACTTCTGCTCGCAGCAAGGCCCGTTCTACTCGCCCAAGGCGTTCCGAGAACTCACCACGCCGGCGCTGAAGAAGATCTCCGACGGCTGCCACAAGAACGGCCAGTTCCACTGCTTCGCGACCGATGGCAACGTGTGGCCGGTCGCGGACGATCTGTTCGGCACGGCCGAGGTGGACTGCTTCTACGAGATCGATGGCCGCGCGGGCATGGACTTGGAACTGCTACGCACGCGCTTCCCCCACCTCACGTGCTTGGGCAACATCGCGTCCTACACGCTGCACAGAGGCACCAAGCAAGACGTGATCGACGAAACGCTCGATTGCCTGGACAAGGCGAAGAAGTACGGCGGGTGCGTCGTGGGCTGCTCGAACCAGATCGTGTCGCAGACGCCCGAGGAAAACTTCTGGGCCATGATGGATACGCTGCACAAGTATCGCGACTGCTGAGAGCACATTCATGGAGCGGAACGCCTTCGCGTTCCGACGGACGGCGAAGGCCGTCCGCGCGCGTACTGCATCCTCTTAGTTACAAAGGTTGACATGCCTGAATCTGTGACGATACATCGCGACGAGTGGGGCATCCCGCACGTGTATGCCAACACTGACGAGGCCGCCGCGTACGGGCTCGGCTGGGCGCAAGCCGAAGATCGGCTGACGCAATTGCTCCGCAACTACCGCCTCGCCGCGGGGACCATGGCCGAGGCGTTCGGCCAAGAGTGGATCGAGCACGATTGGCAACAGCGCCTCGTGGGTCATGAGGAGGTCAGCCGCCGGCGCTACCACGAGATCCCCGCAGATGCCCGCGCGATGATCGAGGCGTTCCAGGCCGGCGTGCGCGACTACATGGCGGCACACCCGGGAGAGGTGCCACCCTGGGCGCCGGAGTTGGAGCCGTGGCAAGTCCCCGCGCTCGGCCGATTCATCATCTTCGGCTGGCCCATGGGCACGGCCATGAGCGAACTCAATCGCCGCGACCAGGTCGACCTCCCGTTCTCCTCGAACATGTGGGCCGTGCGTCCGGAGCGCAGTGCGGAAGGGTGCGCGATTTTTTGCATCGACCCGCACATCCCTTGGGACGAGGCGTTCCGCTTCTACGAGTTCCGCGCGCACGGAGACCGCTACCACGTCTCCGGCTTCGGCCCGCTGGGCTCGCCCTTCCTCGGGCTCGGCCACAACGCGTGCCTGGCCTGGTCGTGCACCACCGGCGGCCCGGACACCACGGACATTTACGCGGAGGAGGTCAATCCAGCCAATCCTCTCCAATACCGCTACGATGGCGAGTGGCGCGACATGCAGGCGCGGGAGATCACGATCCGGGTCAAAGACGCCGCGCCGGTCACGCGGACACTCCACATCTCGCACCACGGGCCTATCCTCCTGCGCGAGGGCCATCGCGCGTACGCGCTCGCGACGCCGTACCTCGACGAGGTGGGCTTCACCACGCAGTTCTTCCGCATGTGCATGGCGCGCGACCTCGACGAGTTGAAGGCCGCGCTCACCATGAACCAGCTCATGGAGCAGAACTTCATGGCCGCGGACCTGGAAGGCAATATCGTCTACGTGCGCACCGGCCGCGTGCCCATTCGCCCCCAGGGCTACGACTTCAGCAAGCCCGTGCCCGGCCACACAAGCAAGAGCGAATGGCTGGGGCTGCATTCGATGGACGACTTCGTGCAGATCGAGAACCCCGCGTGCGGGTACATGCAGAACTGCAACAACGCGCCAAACACGATGATGCGCGATTGCCCCATCCGGCCCCACGACTACCCGAGCTACATCTACAACAGCGAACCCGGCCACCACACCTCGCGCTCCCGCCGCGCGCTGGAGCTGTTGGACAAGGAGGATTGCCTGACCCTCGACCGCGCGATGGCCATCGCCGTCGATGCGCGGTTTGGCGACGCGCCCGTCTGGCGGCAGTGGCTCGCGGCCGCGGCCCGCGCGTTCGCGCACGAGCAATGGGTCAAGGCGCTAGAGCCGTCGCTGAACCTGCTCGCCCAATGGCGCGGCGACCAAGACGCGGACAGCATCGGCCCGGCGCTCTTCTGGACCCTGCGTGAATTCGGCAAAGCCCACGAGCCGCGCATCGACCAACGCGCCGTCATGGCCGCGCGGGAGCTGTCCCGCGACGAGCAACTGGCGCTGCTGAAATCCTTGCGCGACGCGCAGGCCTTCATGATGCAGCGTTGGGGCCGGCTCGATGTGCCCTGGGGCGACGTGCATCGCATCCGCCGCGGCGACCGCAGTTGGCCGGCGCCTGGAGGCGACCACACACTGCGCGCGATCGGGTCCTGTTTCGAGGACGGATTCTTCTACGGCCGCAGCGGCCAGTCGTGGACCCAAGTGGTGCTGCTGCGCAACACCGGCATCGAGTCCTACAGCGCCACGCCCTTCGGCCAAAGCGACCATCCCGACTCGCCGCACTACACCGACCAGGCCGAGAAGCTCTTCAGCAAGGGCAAGCTGAAACCGACGTGGTTCCAAAGAGAGGCGCTCGAGGGGCACATCGTGTCGACGCTGGAGTTCGACTGGACGCGGTAGGACACGCCCGTCACTCGGCCAGCTCGCGCACGAACGCCACGAACTCTCTGAACCGGCCGGGGCTGCTCTTCCACTCGGGGAACTCGATCACGAACGGCCCGCGGAACCCCACGCGCAACGTGTGCCCGATCTCCTTCTCCCAATCCACCGTCCCATCCGGCCAGGCCAGATGGTCGTCGTGCTCGCCCAGGTTGTCCGCAATGTGCGTGTACACGAGTTGATCTTTTAGCTCGTCGACGAACGCGGCCGTGTTGCCGCTCATGTGCGAGTGGCCGTAGTCGAGGTTGAACTTGACCGCCGGGGAATCGACCGCGGCAAAGACCGCGTGGAAGTCCGATGGCTCGCCGCCGATCTCGCACTTGTCCTCGTACTCGAACCGGTAGTGGTTCTCCAAGGCGATGGTCGTGCCTGCGTGTTCATAGGCCGGCGCGACCGCGTGGCAGACTTGGATCACGTTTTCGATTCCCGCCTCCCTCGACGGATTCGCGCCAAGGTGGACGATGAGGTGCTTGACCCCGGCCGCGACACAGAGGTCAAGGCCGCGCTTCATCGCTTCGGCGCCGGCGCGGGCGTCGGCAGCGAGGTTGTCCCACGCATGCAAGTCCACCGTCATGCCGCGGCCGGCCGCGATCCGCTTGCACTCCGCGTAGTCGCCGGGCTCCATGCGGTTGGTCGAGAACTCGATCGCGTCGATCCCGAACTCGTCCTGCGCGCGGGCGAAGGCTTGGTCGAGCGTCTCCCACTCGTAATGGAGGCAACTGA
>JAJRTI010000368.1 GCA_024278415.1 Planctomycetota bacterium
AGTTCGACGACCGTCCGTTCGCCCTCGCCCACCACAAGCGCGTCGAAGACTTCGTGCCGAAGGAGCGTCTCCTCGGCGCGGGAGGACGCGTGGGGCCCGCCCGCGAGAATCGTAACGTTGGGGTGGTCGGCCTTGATGGCCTCTGCGATCTTGACCGCGTTGGGCACGGCCACCGTTGGGATAGACAGGCCGACGTAGTCGTACCCCTCCCGGCACAGCCGCTCCGCGGTCGCCTCGGGGGTGGTCTCGGTCGCGGCCGCGTCGAGCACGTGCGCGTCGTAGCCCTGCTGCCGGAGCATGGTGGCCATGTAGCAGAGCCCGAGCGGCGGCTGAGTGCTCACGCCGCGGCTGATGAACTCCGACATGACGCCATAGCGCTGGCGCAGGTCGAGGGGAATGCTGACGAGGCAAATCTTGGGCATGGGAGTGGGGCTGAGCGGGCGGTGGTTGGTAATCAGTAGCCAGTAATCAGTGGCCACTGATTACTGATTACTTCTCTCGTAACAGCCCCCGCAGGGCATGTCCCTGCGGAGGCGAGGATTGGCAGCCAGAGATGGCAGCACCATCTGTCTGGTTTTCCGCCATCTGCGCCGCCCTTCGGGCGGCGCAGATGGCGGAAAACAGAAGGGGTTGGGGGGCGTTTCTGGCCCTCAGTCTTCGCTCCGCAGGGGCAAGCCCTGCGGAGGCGGGAGCGGCTGTGGTACGTGGCTGAAATGTCACCTTCTCTCCAACATTCGCGTGTGGAGCCGCATGGGCTTGCCGTGCAATCGGAACTCGCCGACCGGCTCGAAGCCGAACTTGGCGAGGAGCAGATTGACCGGCTCGTTAACGGCTTCGGTGACGACTTTGACACGCTGGACGCCGCGAGCCTTGTACTCTTCGAGCACGCGGCGAATGAATTCGACCGCAAGGCCTCGGCGACGCAGTTCGGGCTCAATGCTGATGAAGAGCATTTCCGCACGCACACCGTCAAGGTCGGTCTTCGAGCCGTACGTGAGCGTTTCGAAGACGCGCATGGAGAGCCATGGCCGGCGAAGCAGCGCGAGCAGCACGCGGCAGCCGGCGATGCAGCCGTCCCGCCAGATCAGCTCCCTTCGCAGGGTCGCTGCGTCTAACGAGGCGGTGATAAACGCGTCGACTCGGCCATCGACCTCGACGACAAAGCCGAAGCCGTGCTGGGAGAGGACGATGCGCCGGTAGAGCCGTCTCAGGAAGCCAAGGCCAAGCTTCGCAAAGAACGAGTAGGACAGGTGGGCGGCGTGCAACTCGGCCACGCGCGGCACGTCTGCCAACGTCATCGCGCGCATGGGAAGCGCATGGGAGTTGCCTTCGGCCTCTGGGGACACGTCAGGAGATGCTGCCGAACAGTGAAGGGCTAAGTCGCGCGAACTGTGCTCATTTCCATGCTATCACCTTGCCCGCAGCGCCGCAATGTGGCCCTACCGCGGCAGGAACCACTCCAACTCCGGATCCTCGAACAGATCCTCCCGCTGTTCCGAATAGCCGAGGAAGGTCCACTCCTCTTCAGCGACTTGCCGGCCCTGGCCGTAGTCCCAGGCCATCTTCGCAAGGCGCTTGAAATCCTCGTGGCGCTCGACCACGCGCTTCTCCGCGAAGTTGCGCGTGCTCCAGTTCGTGATCATGAACTGCCAGTCAGAGGCCATGAGCACGAACAGCTCGCGCATGGCTTGCTTGAGGATGCGCTGGAGCACGTCGTCGTCCCTGCCCACGAACTCCGTCGCGAGCTGCCCCATCTCGTTCTCCGCGTGGTAGATGCGCTCCCACGTCCACTCGACCTCAGGGTTGATCCAGGTGCTATTGTTGTAGTCCTTGCCCCACGACGACTCCGGCAGCCACACGTAGTTGTACGCCGGCGCGCGGTTCATGTACTCGCTGCACGTCTCCACGTCGAGTTCGGGGTCGTCGTGGAGCCAGCGGATCACGTGGTAGAGCCAGCCGGGCCCCTCGAACCACCAGTGGCCGAGCAGCTCCGCGTCGAACGCGGTCATGACGAGTTTGGGATGGCCCGTTTTCTCGAAGTTGGCCTTGAGCGTCTGGGCGACGAGATACTTGAAGTGGCCGGCGTGCTCTTGCACCTTCGCACCGAACGAGTCCTCCGGGTGGTACGAGTGCTTGTACGCCATGTCGAGTTTGGGGTGGGTGACCTTCCAGTAGCGGAGCCGGCCGCCCCCATGGCGTTTGTGGAAGTCGAGGTACGCGCCATCGCCCGGGTAGCCGCGGTCGCCGCACCAGACCTGGTACGACAGCGCAATGTCGCGAGCGAAGACGGTGACCGGTTTGCCGGGGATGCGCACGCCGTCGACGTAGTACGTGTCGAACGGCGTCCTGTTCACGTCCTCAGGCGCGGCGCCCATGAGTTGATGGTGGTCGACGATGAAGTATTCGATGTCGTTTTCGCTGAGGATCTCCTCGACGCCCGCGCGGTGGCGCGGGGGTTCGCCGAAACGGGAGGTGAACGGCGGGCTCCACTGGCAGGCCGGGCGGTACCCGCATTCCGGTAGCCACATGCCCCGCGGATGCCGGCCAAAGTGCTTGTGATGGCACTTCGCGGCCATCTTCACCTGCGCCTGGATACTGCTGTCGCTATAGAGCGCAGGGAAGTATCCGTGCGTGGCTCCGCAGGTGAAGACCTCGATGTGGCCCGCGTCCTGGAGGCGCCGGAACGCGGCGATGAGGTCGCGGTCGTAGTCCGCGACGAATCGTTGGCCGAGGCGCGAGTAGTAGTCGGCCCACTTGCCCGCGAGGTAGCTCATGTGGGCGTCGTTGGCAAACTCCTGCTGGTCCTTCTGAGCGAACTCGACTTTCTGCGCGCAGAATTCTTCGAAGCCGCGCTTGAAGTGCGCCGAAGCCAACTGCTCTAGCAGCACGGGCGAGAAGTCAATGGTCACCTTCGGCGAAACGCCGTCCGCAACCAGCCGCTCGAACGTGTCGAGCAGCGGCATGTACGTCTCGGCCGCAGCCTCCATGAGCATCTCCTCCTCCATGGGATCCTGGTGGATCACAAAGGGGAGGTGGGCGTGGAGCACGAGCACAAAGGAACCGTGGAAGTCAGGCATAATCGGCGATGGTTTACGGTTGATGGTTGATGTAGAAGAGGCGCCTGCTCATCAACCACGAACCATTCCGCTTCAGGTTTCGAACGTGAAGGTGACCGGGCCGTCGTTGATGAGCGAGACTTGCATCATCGCGCCGAACTCGCCAGTCGCGACAGCCACGCCTTGGCCGCGCACGTGCTCGACGAAGTGTTGGTAGAGCGCGTTGGCGATGTCGGGCGGTGCGGCCGCGTCGAAGCCGGGGCGCCGGCCCTTGCGCGTGTCCGCGCAGAGCGTGAACTGGGAGACCACGAGCATCTCGCCGCCCACGTCCTTGAGCGAGAGGTTCATGCGGCGTTCCGCGTCCGGGAAGATGCGGTAGCCCACGATCTTGTCCGCGAGCTTCTCGGCCTTGGCCGCGTCGTCGCCGCGGGCCACGCCAAGCAGCACCATGAGCCCGCGGCCAATCGCGCCTACTTCGCGGCCGTCGACGGTGACCGCGGACTCGGTGACACGTTGGATGATGGCTCGCACAGGGCGGCTTCCCGGCGTGGGAGGACTGGGGCGATGAAGGGTAGCCATGGTAGCGCGGCCCAGGCGGCAAGTCAACGACCGCGCACTGGCAATGGGCGACGTCCTGCGTGCGCTGTCCATACGTTGTCATCCCGAACGCAGCGAGGGATCTTTCGGTGCAACGCGTCAGATGGCTCGACAGGACGAGATTCCTCGAGACGCCCGGAATGACACGGATGCTGCGGTGCTCTCTATTGGCCGAACCTGACAGCTCGTGAGTGCGGCCGGCCGGCCAGGAGCAAAGGGGTCAGGTCGCACTGCCTGGCCCACGATAGAGCTTGCGGCCCCAACTCATGGGGCAACTGATCGCAGACTCGGGGCACAGGTTGATGCACGCAAAGCAGCCCATGCACGCGCGGCTGAACTTGGGAATGCCGTCGAGCGTGATCGCGCCGGTGGGGCAACTCTCCGCGCACTTGCCACAGGCGGTACACTTGTCGGCATCGACGCGCTTGCCGAGCATGCCGCGGCGCAGCATCTGCCACGTCGCCGCGAGGCCGACGAAGTGGAGCGGGTCGGGCTTCCACATCGGTGCGCGGGGCAGTTCCGCGTTGGCTTCCACCGCGCGCTCCATGATCGTGCGAGCGAACGAGCGCACCGCGTCGAGCCCCGCCGGCGACGGGCACCCTCGCCCTGGCGTGAGCGGCCCCAAGCGCAGCATGGGCCACGAGTCCTCGCCCTGGAGCACATACCCCCCGAGCACGCGCAGACCTTTGCGCTCGAGCCGGCGCCAGAGCGTGCGCACGGAGTTCGATGGCCACCCGGAGCAGCAGCACAGCACGAACGCGGATTTGCCCTCAAGCGCGGGCATGTCGTTCATGAACTTCAACACGTTGCGCGCGGGGCGGAAGCCGTACACGGCCGTAGCGATGCCGATCATGTCCGCGTCGCGGAGTTGGCCTGCGTCCGCGTCGAGCACGCGGGCCGTTTGGCATTCGTGCCCTGCGGCCTCGAATTCCGCGGCCATGGCCTGCACGCCAAGGAGCGTGTTGCCGGTAGCGGATTGGTGGATGATGTGGATTCGCATGGCGAGCACAACGATATCACGGGTAGGAGGCGGGCGCAACAGCCATGCTCCAACAGCACTCGCGCAGGATCCAATGTGGACTCGCGGCGGACGGCCTCGTCCGCCGCCACACCTGCGGTCAATGTGTAGCCGAATGCCCCAGCATTCGGGCGAGCTGCTGCCGTCCGAGGGGGCCCCAGAGCTTTGCGGCTTGGGCGACGTCATGAGGGCACATGCCGCGAACTGACCCGAGCCTGTTCTGCCATCCCTGGGACAGGGCGGGTCTTCGGGTTTGGTTGCGGCCCTAGGCTACGCGCGGTTACAATGGCCCGTCTTTCGTCCACCAATGAGGTCCTTGCCGTGAAAATCTGGGTCGACGCCGACGCCTGCCCCAAGCCGATTCGAGAACTGCTGTTCCGCGCGTCTGCGCGGCTTGAGATCGAGATCTGCCTGGTGGCGAACCAGTGCATCGGCATTCCGAACACGCCGCTCATCACGAGTGTGCAGGTGGCCGGCAAGCCAGACGAGGCGGACAAGTACATTGCGGAACATTGTGCGCCGGGCGACTTGGTTGTGACGGCCGACATCCCCCTGGCCGCGCAGATCGTGGAGAAGGGCGCGCTCGCGCTCGACCCGCGCGGGGAGCTGTACACGGAGGAGAACGTGCAGCAGCGCCTCGCGACGCGCAACTTTATGCAAGAACTGCGCTCCATCGACGTGGTCACCGGCGGGCCGGCCGCGTTCAAGCCCGCGGACAAGCAGAAGTTCGCGGCCGCGCTGGACCGGTTGCTCACCAAGCGAGCGCGTGAGCAGCCGTGACCGCGCTGCTTTGACTTTGGCTCCGGCAAGCGTATACTCCCCGCTTTGCCACAATCCTCCAACCCACACCCATCCGTATGGAGACCCCAGCATGTCCGCCCCATCCGACCAAATCCGCGTTGGCGTCATTGGAGTCCGCGGCCGCGGAGGCATCGCACAGCACTGGCACAAGCCCGACGGCCGGTCCGTCGTCGTCGCCGGCATGGACATGAGCGACGCCGCGCTCGACCAGTTCAAGGAGGCCGTGAACAAAGACGCGGCCGTGACCAAGGACGCGGACGAGTTGCTCGCGCGGGACGACATCGACGCGGTGTGCGTGACCTGCCCGGAGTTCATGCACGAAGAGTACGTGCTCAAGGCGTTCGCCGCGAAGAAGCACGTGTTCTGTGAGAAACCCATGGCCATCACGCCCGACGGGTGCGACCGCATGCTCCAAGCTTGGCAAGACTCCGGCAAGGAGTTCATGATCGGTTTCAACATGCGCTACATGAACATCTTCCGGGTGATGAAGGACATCGTCGACTCCGGCGCGATCGGCGAGTTGCGCGTCGTGTGGTGCCGGCACTTCGTGTCCCACGGCGGCGATTGGTACTACCACGACTGGCACGCGAACCACAAGAACACCACCGGCCTGCTCCTCCAGAAGGCGTCGCACGACATCGACATGATCCACTGGATCACCGGCCAGTACGCGACGCGCGTCACGGGCATGGGCAGCCTCGATTACTACGGCGGCGACAAGCCCAACGACCTGCGTTGCCCCCAGTGCGACGAGAAGGACACCTGCGTCGAGTACCACCACCGCGACGGCAAGGGCTCGAACACGATGGACTTGTGCGTGTTCCGGCAGGAGGTGAACGTGGAGGATAACAGCACGATCATGATGGAGCTGGACGGCGGCATCAAGGCCACGTACATGCAATGCCATTACACGCCCGACTACTGCCGCAACTACACCTTCATCGGCACCGAAGGCCGGATCGAGAATCTCGACGACTCGACGAAGGTGATCGTGAAGACGCGCAATCGTTCGAACCGCTGGGCGAACCTGTCGCACCGCGAGCACAACGTGAAGCCGGCCATGGGCGGCCACGGCGGCGCGGACCCGGTGATTTGCAAGGACTTCCTCGACATGATCCTCGACGGCAAACGCCCCATCGCCACGCCATTGGCCGGGCGCATGAGCGTCGCTGCCGGTTGCGCGGGCACCGAGTCCCTGCGCAACGGGAGCGTCCCAGTCGAGGTGAGGCCGCTGCCGGAGGACTTGCAGGGGAAGGTATTCTGACGCCGCGGCCAGTATCTCCGCTGCTCGGCGGCCGGCTGGCCTCGAACCTGTCACAAGAAACATCTTGAAATGTCTTGACAGTAATCGGGTTTACTGTATACTCCTACCTAAGAAGTCTCCCACAACAAGGATGGCCGTCAATGCCGAAGGATGCCGAGTCCGCACGCGCTGTCCCTGGTGAGCACGAAGCGATCGGAGAGTTGTTGCGGAAGGCTGGCGTCCGGGCCACGCACCAGCGCATCGAAGTGCTGCGCGTGCTGGCCAGTGCGACTGACCACCCCGCCGCTGAGGAGATTCACCGGCGGCTGAAGGCAACCATGCCGACCGTGTCGCTGGATACGGTATACCGAACGCTCGCCTCGCTCGAAGAGGCGGGGTTGGTGTCGCGGCTTCAGTGGGATGCCTGTGCTCGGTTCGATGCCAATATTGACGCGCATCACCATTTTCGCTGCGAAGCGTGCCACAGCATTCAGGATTTCTATTGGCCGGACTTCGACGAGATGAAGACGCCGGCTGGCGTTCGGAAGCTGGGCCGCGCGAAGACGAAACGTGTGACCGTGCAGGGCATCTGCCGGAATTGCCCCAAGAGCGCAACGCGGAAGCCAGGCTAGTGTCATGTCACGCCGAAGTGTCGACAGCGGCTCCCACCGCTGGACGCTCGCGGCTCGTAGTGGCGACCGTAAGGGCGCCCTCTGCTCCGATGGCGAATTGCCGCACGAGCGGAAGGCCCTCACGGGCCTACTACAAGCGCGACGCGGTCCAGCGGCAATCCCCTCTGCTCACGCCTGAAGTGTGGACCGCGGCTCCAACCGGTGGACGCTCGCAGCTCGTAGTGGCGACCGTAAGGGCGCCCTCTGCTCCGATGGCGAATTGCCGCACGAACGGAAGGCCCTTACG
>JAJRTI010000369.1 GCA_024278415.1 Planctomycetota bacterium
AGCAGCAGCCGCATCAACTCGACCACCGCGAGCGCGGGATGGGTGTCGTTGATCTGGATCGCCACCTTGTCCGCGAACGTGTCGAAGGACTCGTGGTCGCGCGCGTACGCGTTGGCGATGTCGCGAATCGCGCAGGCCACGAGGAAGTACTCTTGGACCAGGCGCAGCTCCCGGCCCTCGGCCATCTCGTCGGAGGGATAGAGCACCTTGGACACGGTCTCGGACTCGATCTTCTGCTTCACCGCCTCGATGTAGCCGCCCTCGTTGAAGATCTCCATGTCGAACTCGTGCGACGCACGCGCGGAATAGAGGCGGAGGGTGTTGACCGTTTCGCCGCTGTATCCCACGACGGGCATGTCGTACGGCACGCCGACCAGCAACTCCCAGTCGAGCCACATGGGATTGTAGTTGCCCCATCGGTCGATGCCGTGCTCGACCACGCCGTACACCGGCACGAGGCACGCCTCCTCGGTGTGCGCGATCTCCCAAGGCGTGCCGTACGCGAGCCAGTTGTCGGGCTTCTCCCTCTGGTGGCCGCCGCTGATCTCCTGTTTGAACAGGCCGAACTCGTAGTTGATGCCGTACCCGAAACCCGGCATGTCAAGCGACGCAAGGGAATCGAGGAAGCACGCCGCGAGCCGGCCCAAGCCGCCGTTGCCAAGCGCGGCGTCGCACTCCTCGTCGATCACCGCGTCGAAGTCGAAGCCCAGGTCCGTCACGGCCTCCTTCGCCTCGTCGTACATGCACAGGTTGCGCAGATTATTGGAGAGCGACCGGCCGATGAGGAACTCGGCCGAGAGGTAATACACCCGCTTGGCGTCGGCCTGCCGGTAGCGCTGCTCGGTCGCGATCTGGCGGTCTAGGGCCCGGTCCCGCACGGCCAACGACAGGGCCATGAACATGTCCCGGCAGGTCAGGTCGTGCCAGTCCCGGCCCAGCGAGTAGCGCGCGTGCTTGACAATGCACTGTTGGATCGCGCACGCGTCGTTTGCGAGCGGCCGGCCGATTTCGCAGGCTTGCATGATGAACGTCCCTCCGTCACGTCTTCTCGGATCGGTTAGTCGCGGGATACTGTTCGCACTGCGGTATGTACGCTAACGTGAGCAGGCATTGCCGTCAAGGACGAGCGGGAGCGGACATGAACCAAGGACGCGAAGCGTCCGACTTCGTCGCCCCAGACTTCCTGCCCCCTAGCAACTGTGGATACTCGCGACGGACGGCCACGTCCGTCGCAACCCGGCCCAGGACTCGCAACGGACCGCCTGATCCGCCGCCACATTGAACCCAGGCAAGGCGCTGGACGAGGCCGTCCAGCGCGAGTGGCCGCGGGCGCACACCCGCCAGCGCGCCCTACCGCATCGGCCCACGGCCGGCAATCTCGATCGGCACGGGATCGGAGAGCGTGACGAGGTCCTCGACGTCGAAGTGCTCCAGCAGGCCGAAGCAGAAGAGGGCCGGGTGCTGGATGTACTCGATCTGCCAGTCAATGAGCCGGCGCAGCGTGTCCGGCACGTCCACGTTCATCGACCCGATGCCACGCGGCTGAAGCGCGGCCGCGCAGAGCGCGATCAGGCCGGAGGACAGGCCCTGCGCGACGATGTGGATGGACTTGGCTCCGGCCTCGCCGCGAATCCACTTGAGGAGCGCGAGCAGTTGCGCGGTGCAGATGCCAAGCGGACGGTCGCCGCCCGCGCAGACGGATTCCATGAAGTACGGATGGAACTGGCCGTCCGAGATGACCTGCTCGCCGAATGCGAACAGATCCGCGGCGAACACGCGCGCGCCGCTATTCAGCTCCGCCTGCACGGCCGCGGCAGACCTGGCCCGGCCGGCGTCTGAGAGCACAAGCACGGTCCGGCTGGCCTTCGCCGGAGCGAACTCCGTCACTGGCACGCGCCACCGTCCGACCTCCAGCACGTGCTGCGAGGTGGTGACGCCGCTGATCGTGCGCGGCTTGCGCGCGGCTGTGGCCGTGGTCTTGAGCCGCGTGGGCAGGTGCAGGACTTCGGCCAGACGTTTGCGGTCGGCTTGCCGAGTCGCTTGCGACGAGCGCTTCTTGGGGAGCGACGCCGCGAGGTCTGCGGCAATGGAGAGGAACGTCGGGTTGTCGCCCGGCAGCCCCACGCTCAGCTCCCACTCGGAGAGGATCTCGTCGTCGCAGGGGATGTCCTCGGTGGGGATATCGAGGTCCCACGCGTTCTTGAGGAACTGGTAGAGTTGTTCGCGGATATCGCGGTCGTAGTTGTGCGTGCCGGGGTCTTCATTCGCATAGAAACTGATGCGGTCGCCCACACCGAGGCGCTCGTACACCTTCTTGGCAGGCTCGTAGAGCGCGGGCCGCATGAACTCGGGCCGGAAGATGGTGTCGTTCACGCTGTGCGCGAGCAGCGCCGGCCGCGGAGCGAACATCGCGGTGAGCGTGTCGTAGTCCGCGATCGTGCATAGATCGACGGGCGTCTGCTCGAGGTCGCCATGGTCGCGCGGGCGCACGGTTGCGCGATGCCAGATGGGCGAGTGGACGGACACGGGCACGGCCGCGGTGATGCGTTCGTCGAGCGCGGACAGCACCGCAGTTTGCCACCCGCCGCCGGAGAGGCCGGTCATGGCGACGCGCTTGGGGTCCGCGTGCTTGTGCGCCAGCAGCACGTCGAGCCCGCGCTTCATCGCCAGGTACATGACGCCCACCCCGGCCACGCCGCACAGGTCGATGTGGCCCTGGTGCATGTGGAACGCGGAGCCCTGCAACTCGCCCATGCCGACGAACTCGAAGTTCAGCGCCAACAGGCCGCGCTTGGCGAGGTTGATGCATCGGGCTTGCTTGTAGGGCATGGCCTTGCCCCCGCGGTGGTGTCCGTTCGAGTTCAGCACTGCGGGCGCTTTGCCCCTGAGCCGCGTGGGCTCGTAGAGCAGCGCGGGGATCCACATGCCCGGATAGCCCTCGTAGCGCAGCTTGCGGATGCGGTAGCCCTTGCCGGTCTCAATCACGCCACGCCACTCGACCTTTGGCGCCGCGTCGAGGATGCCGCGCGGGTAGCCGCGCAGGTAGACCTTGGCGAGCAACTCCTTGCGGATGCGCGCGGCGCGTCGGCGCCACTCGGCCGGGTCCGTGGGGATCTCGATCTGCGGGAGCTTCTCCCGGTAGTAGTCCATCATGAGGCGATCATGCGCCTTGCCCAGCAGTTTGCGGGACAACGCGTAGGCGACGTGATTCGGTTTCAGAGGCACGGGTCGCTCCTTCATGGGATAGCGAGGAGGACTTTGGAAAAACCGCAGGCGCGCCAACGTAACATACTCGGCCCGTGGAATCGACGGGTAGACGCGAACAGCCTCCCCAAGATTCCGACTGGTCATGGCCGACCACGTCCGTGACCCACAAGCGCGGACCTCCCGGTCCGCACGCGTTCATGTATTCCAGCGGACGAGGACGTCCGCGCAAGCCGGGTGCTGGACGTGGACGTCC
>JAJRTI010000370.1 GCA_024278415.1 Planctomycetota bacterium
CGATGATCTCTCGAATTCTCTCCCCCCTTCCGCTTCTTCTGGCCGCTTGGCGGCCAGAAGAAGCGGAAGGGGGGAGAAGAAACAGGGCCATTCCTCACCCAGGGTTGCGAGCTTCGCTCGCGAACCCTGGGCTGGTTTGCGGAAGCCCGTTGGGCTTCCCAGAGGCCGAACCCGCCCGGACCGGCCACGTTTTCTGCGCATGGCTGTAGCACTTGGCTGAAATGTTACGGGCGATTCATCGCCCGTCCTTGAGCCCGAAGCAACGGGCGATCAATCGCCCTACTACGAACGACCCGCTTGCTCCGCAGAAGCATGTGTGCATGGCGATCGCAGCAACGGACCGGTGACATCATGCTTGTATAGAACTGCTGAACACTCTGAGAGAACTCGCGCAGCGTTGGGATCGGAGAACGAGTGTGTTAGATTAGCGCCTTCCGCCAGACCCAACCTGAGGAGAACAGACATGAGAACGAACCGGATGCTCCGTTGCCAGCTCTTGCTCTTGCCCCTGCTCCTGGCGCCAGCCCTGGGCCATGCGCAAGACGCCGCGGCGGCTAAGGCGCCGGTCTCGGCACAAGCGCCCAAACCTGCGCGGAACCTGCGCCTGCTCCTGCCCAAGGAGATCCCGGCGGTCGTGGGCGTGGAGGCGAACATCTACTTCGACAATGTCGTGCTCTGCCGCGACACCGCCGCGCTCGTGTTCGACGTGGACTGCCGCCGCGGACGCCAGCAGGTCGAGCGATGGACGTTCACGCCGACCGCGAAAGACGTGGGCAAGCACCCCCTCACGCTCAAGGTCTGCAATGAAACCATGCGGGTGATCGCCCAGGCCGAGACGACCGTGCGCGTCGTACCGGCCGACGCGGGCAAAGGCCGGGAGACCACGGTCCTTTGCATCGGCGACAGCCTCACCGCCGCGGGCTACTACCCGGAGCGCATCTTCTTGGCGTCGAAGCAAGCCGGCGCGGCGTTCACCATGATCGGCACCGCGCCCACGCGCGGCCGGGCCGAGGGCTCGCGCCACGAGGGCTACGGCGGCTGGACCTTCCAGCGCTTTGTCACGATGGCCACGAAGAACCCCGAGTTCGGCAAGCGCGAGGGCGCAGCGCCGCTTATCCTGTTCGCCGGAGGCCGGCGCAAGACGAGCCCCTTCATGTTCTGGGACGGCGAGAAGGCCGTGTTCGACTTCCCGCGTTACGTGAAGGAGCAGTGCAACGGCCGCGGGCCGGACTTCGTGACCATCGCGCTCGGGTGCAACGACACGTTCTCGGCGACCGAGGAGACCATCGAGGAACGCATCGACAAGATGTTCGGGTACGCGGACCCACTCGTGGCCGGCATCCACGCGGCCCGCGCGGACACTGAGATCGGCATCGTGTCGCTCGTGCCGCCTGCCGGCACGCAGGACGCGTTCGGGCAGAACTACCGATGCGGGCAAACGCGCTGGCAGTATCGGCGCAACCAGCACCGCGTGGTCGAACGCATGATGGCCAAATACGGCGGCCGCGAGGCCGAGCACATCTACTTCGTGCCGGCTTACCTCAACCTGGACACGATGAACGGCTACCCCACGCGCGCCGCGCCCGCCTTCGCGCACGCGACGGCCAAAGTTGCGCGCCTCAGCAACGGCGTGCACCCGGCCAAGGGAGGCTACTACCAGATGGGCGACTCGATCTACGCGTGGATTCGAGGGAAGCTCGCGGACTGAGCGCGTCGGCGCGCTTGCCGAGGCGCTCAGGGGGGAAGACTGGAAGGATGGAAGGGTTGGAATGCTGGAGACTGAGGCACGCGTCTCCCGATTCCAGCGTTCCATCACTCCATCACTCCTTCCCGTGGACGTTCGACGCTGGCGTTTGCGGGAACGGCGCGCTATTCGCATGCAATCGCCCGGCGCACGAAGCCGTCGCACGCGTCCAGCCGACGCTCCGCCTCCTCGCAGTCCACGCCCAGCGCGTGCATGACGATCGCGGTCTTGACCCTGCCTCCGGCCGCGTCGAGAAGCTCCTGCGCCTGCGTCTCGTCGAGAGGCGCCACGGCCATGAGGATGCGCCGCGCGCGGTCGCGCAGCTTGTCGTTTGTCGCGCGCAAGTCGACCATGAGGTTCTCATACACCCGGCCCATGCGGATCATGGCCGCGGTCGTGATGGTGTTGAGCACGAGCTTCGTCGCGGTGCCGGCCTTCATGCGCGTGGAGCCCGTCACCACCTCCGGTCCGACGACGGGCCGGACCTCCACGTCCACGTCGCACGGCGCGGGCACGCTGGGGTTGCAGGTGAAGAAGACGGTGCCGCAGCCCAGCTCCTTGGCCCGGCGCAGCGCTCCGTGCACGTAGCGCGTGATGCCGCTCGTGGCGACTCCCATGACCACGTCTTGCCCCGTCACGCCGCGTTCGTCCAGCACCTTGGCGCCGTCGGCCTCGATATCCTCCTTGCCTTCGGCCGATCGCACCAGCGCGGGCAGGCCGCCGGCGATGATGCCCTGCACCCGCTCCGGTTCGACGCCAAACGTTGGGGGGCACTCCGACGCGTCGAGCACTCCCAGCCGGCCGCTCGTGCCTGCGCCCACGTAGAAGAGCCGGCCTCCGGCCTGGAACGCGTCCACCACCAAATCGACTGCGGCCGCGATGCGCTCCCGCTCTTGCCCCACGGCCTCCGCAACCGTCCGGTCCTCCGCGTTGATCAGGTCCACGATCTCCAGGCTCGAGCACAGGTCCACGTGCATCGTCCTGGGGTTGCGCTGTTCGGTGAGGAGCTTGGATCGGTCGAGCACGAGCGATGCCCCATGGTCTGTCGCGGTTTAGTGAAGGCCGTCGCGCATGGCCTTGAGCCTGACGTATTGCTCCTCCTCGACGACCGATAGGTATTCGAGCAGTTCGAGCACCTCCGTGTTCGTTGTGCCCTCCATGCGCGCCTCGTAGTAGAGTTGGGCGTCCTTCTCCAGCTTGATGGCCATGTCGAACAACTCTTCCGGGGGCATGCCAGCAGTCACCACGGAGCTCTCCCAGGGGCAGGCCTCGATCAGCTCCTCCACCGTATCCGGCAGCTTTTGGAAGCCCTTGATCTCCTCGTACACATCCTCGATCTCCTGCAAGTGCATGGCCTCGTCGTTGGCGAACGCATCGAGTTGCCGGCGCATCTTCTCGTCGCCCACGAGCTTGCCCGCGTGCCGGTAAAAGCGCTCGAAGTCGCGCTCCCGGACCGCGGCAAGCATGATGACGCGGAACGCGTTCTCGTCGCCGGAGAGGTCGTACTTGGCCAGCTTCTGGTCGACGAATTGCTCTTGGGATTCGGACATAACCTCACCGTGGGAGAGGGAAGGGAGGAGCGCCTGCCGCGCACTCCATGGACCGTGCGCAAGGATGGAGAATACTTGCCCATGCCACTGTTGTCAAGCGAGCCCACCGCGGGGACACGGACCCGCGGCCGCCGCCTCCCGAAGGTGACCAACCTTCGGGAGGTTGCCCCGCCTAGAACGCCACGACCTCGCCGCTCCGCGCGGACTCGAACGCCTTGAGGATGAACCGCGTCGCGCGGGCGCCGTCGTGCGCGGTCGCGAGCGGCGTTGCGCCGTCGAGCACGCATTGTGCGAAGTGGGGCAAGATGTTCGGCACACCGCCGGACGCCTCGGCGCCGACCTCCTGCGAATAGACCTTGGAGTCGTACGGCGGGGTCCAGTCCTTGGACGAGCCCTTCTCGAAGCGCGCGTCGTGGCCGTGGTCGATGGCCATGCCGCTGCGGCCCTTGTCCATGGCCATGACCCAGAACGGGCAGCCCACCGCGAGCGGGTGGTGCATCATGAGGTTCGCAGTGCCGCCGTCGCCGCCCAGGAACGCGCCCGAACTGCCGTTCTCGAAGCGAATGGCCGCGTTGATCGTGTCGATGCAGTCGGGCTTGTCGTGATGGTACACGCCGCCGGTCGCGTACACGGACACCGGCTCCGCGCCGGCGAGGAAGAACATGAGGTCCACGATGTGGCACCCTTGCGACAGGATTTGGCCGCCGCCCTTGATAGGATCCTGCGCCCAGATCGTTTCCGGCCAAATGCTGGGGAAGCGCGCGAACGCGATCACGTTCTCCGGCTCGGGGATCTCGCGCTTCACGTCCTTCGCGCCCATCGCGAACCGCGCGCGGAACGCGGGCATGTACGTGAGGCCGGTGCGCTCGACTGCGGCCAGGATGTCGTCGCACTCCTGCAAGGTCATGCACATGGGCTTCTCGATCAGCACGTGCTTGCCGTTGTCGAGCGCCGCGAGCGAGTACGGCGCGTGCGTGTCGTGCCAGGTTGAGATCAGCACCGCGTCCACGTCGGGATCGGTCAGCACTCGATCCATGTCGTCGGTCGCGTATTGCGCGCCGTACTTCTCCTTGTAGTCCTCGGCCTTCTCCAGGCTCACGTCCGCGGTCGCCTGCACGACGACGCGCTCCGCGTACGGCCGCATGTCTTCCGCGATCGCATTGGACCGCTCGACCCACGGGTTGAGGTGATTCTTGCACATGTTGCCGCATCCGATGACTCCGAGGCGTAGCGTGCTCATGGTCTGCTCCAAGTGTGGGTGCTGCTGAGCGATGGCCGCGCGGTCACAATCCGCGCCGGTAACAAGGCGGAGAGGCTACGCCGGCGCGATGCGCAGGTCAAGCGCGGCGCTCACCCCACACGGACCCTACAGCGCGTGCTGCGTACGCTGGATCACGTGGTCCTGAAGCTCGGGGATGAGTTGGGGGAAAACCGCAGAGAAGCCCCACACGCGCACGATGAGCGTGCGATACTCCGGGTTGGCGGGGTCGGCCTGCGCCTTGAGCAGCGTGTCGCGGTCCACCACGTTCATCTGGAGGGTCGTGCAGCAGGGTTTGGATAGGAACGTCTCGACCAGGCCCACAAGCTTCTCGAATCCGCTCGGAGCGTCGAGGCCGGCAGTGTGCAGCGCCAGGTCGAGGGTCGCGCCGAAGGACGCCTTTGTGGCGTCGAGCTTGCCCACGCTGTTGAGCACCGCGGTAGGGCCGGCCTTGTCCCGGCCGGGCGCGGGCGAGTAGCTGTTCGCGGTCACGTCGCCCTGCCGGCGGCCGTCGGGCGTGGCCGGCAGGCCGCGCCGGCTCTGGAGCGCAAACGACATGAGCCCGGCCACGCGCTTGCACCCCGGGCCCGGCTCGTTCTGCGCGTGCTCCATCACGCCGTCGAGGAAGAAGTGCGCGATGGCCGTTGCGATCGCGTCGACCTCCTCGTCGTCGTTGCCGAACTTAGGTGCGCGGTTGAGCACCCTCTGCCGCAGCGCCTCCGCGCCGTCGTAGTTCGCGCGCACCGCGGCGATCAGCTCCTCCCAGGTCATTGCGTTTTCGTCGAAGATCAGGCGCTTGATCGCCGCGAGGCCGTCCGCGGTGTTCGCGGTCTGGGCGATGATGTTGCCGGTGATGTGGTAGCGCGCGGCGAGAGGCGACGCCTCCTCGAGGCAGTCGTCGATGCTCGCGGCGAAGAAGGGATGCGTGATCGCCTGCGGCTGGCCGCGGTCGTCCGGCATCCAGCGCGTGAGGCGCTCCTTGAAGTCTGCGAGCACGTCGTCGAACGCCCCGTACGGCTCCGTCTCCGCACGGAACAGCGTCTCATTGAGCACCGGCAGCGTGTCGAAGACGCGGAAGTACGACGCGCACTTGCCGCCGATGATGATCTCCTCGCACCCATCGTTGCAGTAGTCGCGCGCATCCTCCGCGGGCACGCCCGCCCTTGCCAGGCCCGCGAGTGCGACGTCGTCGTTGTAGATCGCCGGCTGGCTCAGGCCCTTGGACAGGCAGCGGCACGACGCGAGGAGCAACTCCCGCGGCGAGCCCTTGTGGAAGCGCACGTTGATCTTGGGCTCCGGCAGGCGCAACGCCTCGGTCGCGGCGATGCACGTGAACGTGAGCGGGTTGCAGCCGTCCTCGCCCTCAGGCGTCTGCCCGGCGAGCGATACGTTGCGGAGGCTATCGTTGTTGCCGGCGAAGAAGTTGAACTTGATCCACAGGCTGCGCAGCAGCTCCTCCGCGTGGGCCTCCGTGGTGCGCGCCTCCGCGAGGTCCCGCTCGAGGAACGGCCACAGCCACTGGTCGAGCCGGCCCGTGCACCCGCTGCCGCCGAACATGAACGTGAACCAGACCGCTTGGAGCGCGGAGTGGAACGACGTCGGCGGGCCGCTGGCGAGCGCAAGGCACGCGTCCGCGGCATTGGCCAGCTCGACCGCGCGGGGTGCATCGGCCTTGCCGGCCTCCGCGCGCAGGTAGCGGCTTGTGCGCTCCGCGTAGCGGCACGCGGCATCGTACGCGATGGCTACGCCTTCGAGGAAGTCTCGTTTCGCGTCGTCGGTCTCGTGCTCCAGCTTCTCCCGCGCGCGATCCCGAATGCCGGCGAAGCCATGCCGGAGAATGTTGTGGTGCCCCGGCGGGTAGTGTCGGTTGTAGTAGCC
>JAJRTI010000371.1 GCA_024278415.1 Planctomycetota bacterium
AGCTTGTGGCGCGCCTTCAGCGTGCAGATGTTGTCCGCGCCATCTGACCCGGGGTAGCGAGCTGCGCTCGCAACCCCGGGCTATGTTGTATGACCCCTGTCGGGGTCAAGAGCCATGAGGTCTCAGTCGTGTGGCAGGGGTAAGAGCCCACAGATGACAAAGCCGTCTCGCCGATGCCTTGTTCCCCCTCCTATCCGTGGGCCATGCGAACATCCGTGGGACACTTCCGACTTCCTGCGGCCTGCGGCCCAACGGTCTTACGTGTGGGTAATTGCCTGCTGCTGGGGGGGGCGTCAACACCCTCGGCGCGTCTTTGCGGGCAAGTTTGCGGGTAAAGAGCAAGGCCTCGCTATACCGGCCGACTGGCGCGCAGCGCTTTGAGGAATTGCGCGTTGGTGGGGTACTTGGCGATGGCCTTGGTCAGGCTCTCCATGGCCTCCATGGGCCGCATGTCCGCGAGGCCTCGTCGGATGAGTGAGACCGCCCGGTAGTCTGCCTCGTCGAACAGCAATTCTTCCCGCCGTGTCCCGGAGAGGGCGATATCGATCGCTGGCCACATGCGTGCGTTGGCCAGGTCGCGGTTGAGCACGAGGTCCATGTTGCCGGTGCCCTTGAACTCCTCATAAATGTGCTCGTCCATGCGGGAGCCGGTGTCGACCAGGCACGTGGCGATGATGGTGAGGCTGCCGCCGCCTTCGACGTTGCGCGCGGAGCCGAAGATGGAGCGGGGGATCTGAAGCGCGGTGGCGTCCAGGCCGCCGGACATGGTGCGGCCGCTGTTGACGTTGTCCTTGTTGAATGCGCGGGCCATGCGCGTGATGGAATCCATGATCATGAGCACGTTTTCGCCGGCCTCGACGCGTCGGGCAGCGATGTCTGACACGAGTTTCGCGATGCGGCGGTGCTGCGCTGGCGGCTGATCAAGAGATGATCCCACGACCTCGCCGCGGATGGTACGCTGCATCTCGGTCAGTTCTTCGGGGCGTTCGTCCACGAGCAGAGCCAGTATGTACACGTCGGGGTGGTTGTGGCTGACGCCGGCCGCGATGTGCTGAAGCAGGATGGTCTTGCCGCTGCGGGGCGGGGCCACGAGGAGGCCGCGGGCGCCCATGCCGATGGGGGAGATGAGTTCCATGATGCGCGTGGAGATCACGTCCGGCGTGGTCTCCAAGTGCAATCGCTCGTTAGGTGCGATGGACACGAGTTCGCGTATGTCAACGCGCTCGCGGGCCTCCTCCGGATCGGCCCCGTTGACCTGGGTCACTTCGCACACCACGGGGCCGCCATTGCGGCCGGCGCCCGCGCTAGCCTCGATCATCTGTCCGTTCTTGAGGCCTTCTCGCCGGATGATGCTCTCGGGCACGTACGGGTCTTCCGGGGTGATGTCGTAGCTCTTCTCAGGGTTTCGCAGGAACCCGTAGCCGTTTACGATTTCAAGTGCGCCCATAACCGTGGTGTCAGGCTCGATCGGGTGCCTGGGCTCGCGGCGGGAGCGGTTGTCGTTGTAGCGGTCGCGATCGTTGCGCGAGCCCCGGCCGCGGGTCTCGCGCCGGGGGGCGCGGTTGTCGTAGCGGTCGCGGTCGCGGCCATCGCGCCGGGGGTCTCGGCTGTCGTAGCGGTCGCGGTCGCGGCCATCACGCCGGGGCTCCCGGCTGTCGTAGCGGTCGTCGCGTCGGTCCAAGTCGCGGGGATCGCGTCGCCCGTCTCGAAGGTCTCGGGGGTCTCGGCTATCGTAGCGGTCGCGGCCATCGCGTCGGCTATCGTAGCGGTCGCGGCCGCGGTCGTCGTAGCGGCTGTCACGGCGCCCATCGCGGCGGCTGCCCCGTCGGTCGTCGTATCGGCTATCTCGCCTCGACGATTCGCGTCGGCTGCGTGGCCCCTGTCGGTCCCTTGAAGATCGGTCGGAATAGCGTGGAGAGCGTCTCTGCATAGTTTTCCTAGTCGTTGAGATACGGTCGATGCGCGCGTACACGCGCGGCCCTATTGTGGGTATGCCTCAGCCGGCCAAAGGCAAACATCCATGTGCAACACAAGGCATCCGGGAATTGTCTCGTCCCTCGCCGTCAAGGCTGGCTGCGTGGGCGTGGTGCGGTATTGGAGGCCCGTCGAGTCGGAGAATCGACGCGCACCGCCCATACTCGAACTTATGTCATCCCCTCACACGGCGTTGGCGGGCAGCGCGATGGCTTGCGGGACATCAGAAGCACTTCGCACGCCATGAAGCACATGTTGGACATGTGCGCCGAAGCTGGAAACACTGGGCGGATCGCCGGTGCCCTCGTTGCGTTTCTGTCATGCGGCCGCTCGGAATGGTCCCATGCGGAGCGGCGTCAGCGGTCGTGAACTTCGTGCGAGCGATGCGATACAATCAGCAGATAGGCTATACCCAGTGCCACACCATGGGACATAGTATACTCGGAACCCGGCTCAATTGGCAACAGGTAGAACGGTTTTTTTCCAACTTTTTTTCTAGCAGGCGGCGCGGGCTATGCGAACGTGAATGGCCGCGTTGCGTCGAAGAAGACTGTCTTGATGCTGGGCACCTTCCCTTGCAGCATCTCACCAAAGTGTTTCATGCCCAGGTTCTCGCTCACCGAGTGGCCGGTCTCGATCATGGGCACGCCTGAATCCGCGGCAAAGGTAAACCCGTACTCATCGGACTCGCCGGCAATGAGCACGTCCGCACCGCGCTCGATGCAACCATTGATGTAGCTGATGTTCGAGTCGAGCCCAAGCCCGCCCCAGGGCAAGCCCGCGCACTGGACCCGCTTGTCCATGTCGCCGCACATGCGCACGTGGGGCAAGCCGAAGGTCGTCTTCACGCGCTCGACCAGCTCCCGCACGGTCGTCTCCGGCATGGGGAACACTTTCTGGCAACCCGTGCCCGGCGTGGGGTTCGGCAAGCCGAGCGCGTCAGCGAAGTCGTCGAAAATGCAGATCTGGTCCATGGACCCGTGCACGCGCAGGATGGTGAGGCCGCTGGCGCCCGCGACCTTGACTCGCGCCTTGTTCGGCGCCCAAGCGATCTGTTGCTCGCGCAGCTCGCCCCATGCCAGGTAGAAGCGCTCGTGGCAGAGCACCACGTTGCAGCCCTCCTCGACCGCCTTCTCCAGCGCGGGCACGGTCGCCATCCACGTGAGCAACACTCCTTCGATCTCCGCCTTGGGGTCGCCGTAGAGCACGCCTTCGTCGCCGTTGAGCCCGGCGCCCTTGAGTTCGACGATATAGCTGGCAAGTTCATTGACGGTCATGGATAGGGGCTCCTGTGATGGTGGATGGGTGGGTGGCCGTGCCTCAACGTCAAGGGCCACCAAGTGGTGTCATTCTGAGCGTAGCGAAGAATGACAGACTGCGCGGTCTGTGCAGCACCAGCAGCAAGCAGAGCAACATTTCAACCGAGAGGCAAGGGGGAGGGGCTTACCTCGCTTGCCCCCACCGACGCGGGGTCGGCGGGGGCGCTATCCCTGTTGCACTCGGCTGCAATGTTACCAAGCAGACACAACTCATCTCTCATCCTTGATCGGCCCGAAGATCGGCGTGGTGTCGCCGGTCTTGAAGCCGTATTTCGCCACGTGCATGCGGCCGGTCCGAGTGCCCGCGTTCGGGCCAAAGCTCAAGTTCACGCCGCGGCCGTGCCGCACGTAGAGCTTCTCGAACGGCATGCGGATGACTTCCTTGCCGTCGACCCAAACGGCTACGTCGCCGTCTGCGCCGCGTTCGTGTACGAGGCGATACCAATGGAACCGGTCGGTTGTGTCCATGGCGATGGACTCGAGCGTGCGGTGGTCGTAGCCCTTGGAGCTGAGGATGCCCACGGCCTTGTCGCTGAGGTAGAGCGCGCAGCCGCGGCCGTTGTTGGGCCGCACGAAGCTCGACAGGCCGTAGTTGGGCTCGTCGCCCGCGTCCACGATGCGGCACCACATTTCCATGCACCAATCGGTGTCGTCGTCGAAGTCCGCGTCTTTGAAGAAGCTCGCGTTGGTCTTGTACGCGCCGACGCTGTGCAGGTCGGCGTACACCATGCCGCCTTCTTTGGCGATGCGATAGCCCGATTTGACACCCGAGGCCCGGAAGCGTTGCGACTCCGGCAGCTTCCTGTCGCTCGCGAGCAAACCGCCGTTCTCGGCTGGCGCGTAGATGATCTTGATCGGCCCCGTCGTCGGGTCGGGCAGGTAGGAGTAGAGGTCCGCGTTCTTCAGGTAGAAGCGGAACTTCTTGTCGCCACCGATCTGATCCTCCGGCAGCGCGGTCGTCTTCCACGTGAGCACGTGCCGCACCGAATCGCCGGTGAAGGGCACACAATCCTTGCGCGTGAAGCCGGGAATCGGCTTGTTGGCCGTGTCCACGATCTCAGCGGCCACGTAGCCTCCGGGCCGCACTCTCGCGTTGATCGTCACCTTGGGCACGCGGAACCGCTCGCGGCGGCTCACGAACCAACCCTCTGTGTCGCCGGCGCGCATCGAGCAGAACCCATCGAGCCGCAACTTTGCGAGGCCGATGTTAGCTTTGCTGTTACGCCCGTTGTGCGGGCCGTCCCAACCGCCGTAGTAGAACCACAACTCATCGCCCATCTGCACCGGCGCGATCGCGGTGTAGATCATGCCTGAATCGAACTCGCCTTTCTTGCCGCGCGGAATGAACGGCTCGCGTTGGGGCGGCCGCGTCCAGTTGATGAGGTCCCAACTCCAAGCGAGTTGCACGTCCATGGTGCAGGGGCTGTCGCGCTCGGCTTCGTACATGCCTTGGTCCGAGTAGCCCGTGGTCTTCATCCACCGCGCGTTGTAGATCCACGCCTGGCCGATGTAGAGCCCTTGGTAGGGGAAGACCGGCATGCCGTACACCTGCGTCGCGTCTGGATCGAGGTCGTCGGCCGCGAACACAGCGGTCGCTACGGGCTTCGTCCACTTCAGCCCATCGTTTGACCACACCACGCCTGCGGCGCGGCCGCGGCGGGTGGCCGTCTTCCAGGTCGCGACGTAGCGGCTCTTGTAGGGATCGTAGAAGAAGTTGAGCACGTCCGCGGACCGGAACAGGCCTTTCTCCGCGGTCGCGGGATCGAACGTCCAGCGCAGCCCGTCGGGCGAGTACGCGCAGCGCGCGTGGCGGTAGTCCACGCCGTAGCAGAAGAGCACGTAGCGCTTCGCGGGATCCTTCTCCCACGGCCGCTTGATGATGCTCGCGTTGTGGCACTGGCCGCTCTGCCTGAACGGCGGGTTCTCGTTGGGGTCCTGGCACTGGGTGAGGTAGAGATTCGTGTCCTTGATCTTGCCGTACGAGCGCAGGCCGAGCATGGGCTTGGTCCAGTGGACGCCGTCCGTGGACTCGGCGTACGCGTTGCCGTATCCGCCGATGTGCACGTGGTACCACATGCGCAGCTTGCCCTCGTCCCGCAGGACCGTGCCATAGAGGTACGGCCCGCCGTAGGAGGGGTACTTCTCCCACGGATACTCGGCTCTGACGACTGGGTTGCCTTCGAACTTGCGCGCCGCGTGGAAGACGCGCTCAAGGCCCTGCTGCTGCTCCACGACCATCGCGTCGAGGAAGAGCCGGCGCCACGGCCCGGCCGGTTGGCCGGCGATGAGGTTCTCCGTGGGCGGCGCGGCGGCCGCGCTCGAGACGAGCGCCAGGCCGACAACCACAGGGATAGCGTGCAACATGAAGGCGTCCTCCTTTGGAAGCACATCGAGGCCCGAGCATGGGTGTGTCGCGTTCCTCGGATGCCGCGTATTCTACTGTCGCGAGTCTGAGCGCACAACTGCCGCGCGGCACAGAGACGGTTGGCGGACCAACCGCGCCGCAGGCGGGCGGGGACATGAACCAAGGACGCGAAGCGTCCGACTTCGTGTCCCCAGACCCCAAGCCCCGCTGGTGGGTGCATGCACGATTCTCTCGAGCCCTTCGGGCGTGACAGCCATGCACGGCATCGGTACGGCTGACGTGAAGTAAGGACTGTTCGGAGGAATCAAGAAACCTCTTCCTTGACACAATGCAACACATTGCTGCATATTGCAGTTCACGATGCGGCTTGACCGATCATCGTGTTCCGAGGCTGTGCAGTGAGGGATTTGTGATGCAGCATGTGCCACGCGACAGGGACGGAATGTCGCAGGCCAATCAGGCCGTGCTGGCCCAGTTCTTGCGGGGGGGGTAGCATTCTCTCTATTGGCCGCGGGCGTGGGGGAGCGCACCAAGAAGCGGAAGCATCGCGCCACAATTAGGGCTCGGAGGCCCACGATCGCGACAGGGCGCATGGCGGCTCTTGTGCTCGCCATCTGCTGCCAGGGCGGGCTGCACGCCAAAGGAGCGTTTCTCGCAGATGGCCTTGCACGGCTCAAGAGCGGACACTACATCGGAGCAGAGGAACTGTTGAAGAAGGCCGTGCAGGCCGCACCTCAGTCGGCTCAGGCGTTGCGCTTTCTCGCTCAAGCCCAAGAGGGCAATTGGGAATGGGCGGCCGCGGCAGACACGACAGAACGCCTCGCCGCGCTGCACCTGCGGGATGAAGCGGCGATCCGG
>JAJRTI010000372.1 GCA_024278415.1 Planctomycetota bacterium
TCGTGCCATTGTGCGTGGCCGGTGTGCGCGAAGAAGTCGAGGTGCTCTTGCGCGACCTCGAGCGACCGGCCGAGCGACCCTTTGGCGTAGCCGATCGCGTTGTGGTTGTGGATGTCGCCCCAGTAGATGGAGTGGGTCATGGGTGGGCGTCCTCCAGTCGGTAGGTGGAAGCGTCTGGCGCAGGATAGTCGGGGCGCTGGGAGGTGTCAAGGCAGGGTTCAACCTGCGAAGGCCTGCTGATCAGAGCCGCCGATGCCGCTGGCGGGTTGTAGAACGATTTGTCGCCCGTCTTTGCGCCCGAAGCAACGGGGCGCTTGGGCCTGCAGAATCGAATTCGTTGCGTTGTATTGATTCGTTGCCCCTACGCAGGTTCACGAGGCAACGAATCAATACAACGCAACGAATCGGCGCGCGTCGCGAGCGCCATGACCTTCTCCTCGGTCGCTGCCGCGCCGGCCAGTTCGCCGGTCACCGCGCCTTCGTGCATGACGTAGATGCGGTCGCTGAGCGTGAGCACCTCAGGCAAGTCGCTGGAGATCATGAGCACCGCGAGGCCGTCGCGCGCCATTTGGCGGACGAGGCCGTGGATCTGTGCCTTCGCGGCCACGTCGATGCCGCGCGTGGGTTCGTCGAGGATAAGCAGCTTGGGCCGGATCGAGAGCCACTTCGCGAGCACGACCTTCTGTTGGTTGCCGCCGCTGAGGCTGTGCGCGGGCGCGGCGAGCCGGCTGAGCCGGATGTCCAGCTTGTCGACGAATCGCCGCGCGAGGCCGCGCACGCGGCCGGGCCGCACGAGGCCGCCCGCCGCGGTCACGTCGTCGCTGTCTCCCATGCGACACGCCACCCGCGGCAGCGCGACGTTGCGGTCCACAGCCATGTCGAGGATGAGGCCCTGGAGCCCGCGGTCCTCGGGCACCATACCGATGCCGGCCGCGACGGCTTGGGCGGGGCTGCGGAAGCGCCGGGGCCGGCCATCGAAGACCACCGATCCCGACGCCGGGCGGTCGAGGCCGAAAAGGGCGCGGGCCACTTCGGTGCGGCCGGAGCCCACAAGCCCGGCCAACGTCACGACCTCGCCACGAAGTACGGAGAGGTCCACGTTGCGGAACGCACCCGGGCGGCTCAACCCCTGCACTTGCAACACGGGTGCGGCATCCGCGGGTGCGGCCACGCGGTCTACCGCGGCCACGTCGCGGCCGACCATCGCGCGCACGATCTTGTCGTGCGTGGTTTCCGATACATCGAGCGTCGCCACGAACTCCCCGTCCCGCAGCACGGTGACGCGGTCCGCGATCTCGAAGATCTCCGAGAGCTTGTGCGAGATGTAGAGGATCGTCACGCGCTCGCGCTGGAGCCGGCGGATGATGGAGAAGAGCGTCTGGGTTTCGCGATCCGACAGCGACGCGGAGGGCTCGTCCATGATGAGGATAGGCGTGTCGAACGCGAGGCAGCGGGCGACCTGCACGAGGTGGCGCTGGGCGACGGTGAGCCGGCGCACGGGGGTGGCCGGGTCGAGAGGCAGGTGCACGCGGTCGAGCAGTTCTGCCGTGCGGCGCTCGGCGTCGCGGAAGCTGACCGTGCCCGGCAGCCAGCCTGGAGCTTCGTGGCCGAGGAAGACATTCTCAGCGATGCTGAGGTTCGGGCAGAGCGATGGTTCCTGGTAGACGATGGCCACTCCCGCGTCGAGCGCGTCGTGCCGGTCTCGGAGCCGTGCCGGCTCTCCATTGATGAGCACCTCGCCGGTGTCTCTGTGATACACGCCGGCGAGGATTTTCATGAGCGTAGACTTGCCCGCGCCGTTCTCGCCCACGACCGCGTGCACCTCGCCCTTGGCCACGTCGAAGCCCACATCGCGCAGCGCGCGCACGCCGCCGAAGGACTTGCTGATACCGCGAAGGCTGATGATGGGAGAGGGGGGCAATGGTTGATGGTCATCGCCGTCCGGATAACTCCAGTCCGACTCCCCACCGAGACAAGCTCGGTGAGGGCAGTATTCGAAGCTCAAGTTATCTTGACGGCGATGTGGTTAATGGTTGATGGTTGATGACGGCTGCTCACTTGCGGGTCGGCCACAGCCTAGCCAGCCCGTCGACCAGACGCACACCCAGCCAGGCGATGCGGTGCTTAAGGGGGACGCGGCCGCAGGTCTGCTGTGCGCCGTGGCCGAGGCCGCCACAGTCGCGCTGATACGCGCGAAAGAAGCGGAGTTTGTCCCGCGGCGTCACGAGCCGCCGCGTGGAATCCCATTTTTGGATGGACCGGTTCAGGCGCGCCAGATTCATGAGCCGGCGTTGCGGCGGCACGCGCTTGCCGAGCGTAGCCTTGTCGAGGTCGATGAGATACGCCTTCGGCTCCGGCCCGGCGGGCGATTCGAGGAGGATGTTTTTCACGTGCAGGTCCGCGTGATAGAGCCCGGCCTGGTGGCACAAGCCAACGGCCTTCGCCACCGCGCGCGACACGGCCTGGCGTTGGGCCGGCGTCAGAGGGGCGCCGGATTCGAGCCAACTCCGCAAGTCGATCGTATTCGGCAGGAGCTGCGACAGCACGAAGATCCGCTTGAAGCCCCACTTGCAGGGCGTCACGACGACGCCCACGACATCCGATACCGGAGCCCCTCGCTCGCGAGCCGCGAGCGTGACCTCCAGCTCCTTCATCGCCCGGCCGGCGCTCTTGAATGCACGGCCCATGAGGCGGCCGGCCGCTCCGCCGTGCTGGCACTTGCGCACCACCACATGCCCCAGCCGCTCTCCTAAGTCCACGATCGGATGCGGCACGCGGCCCAGCGCTACGCGCTCCACAGGCAGTTCCTCCGGCTGGCCGACTCCCGCGGCAAGGAGCGCGTCGGCGAGGTCGTCCCGAAGCACAGCCCAGCCGGCGTCGAGATCGTGGTGCGAGTAGCCTTCGGGGAGGTTTGGCATGGTTCGATGGTTGATGGTTAATGGTTCATGGTTGATGGCGGAGGCGGCGCGTCCGCATGAACCATCAACCATGAACCATCAACCATTCCGCCTTCATCTCTTCGCGCCAACGATTCGGCTCAGCGCCTTCGCGTCGAGCTTTTTCACGACCTCGACGATCAGATCGACGGTGCGGTCGTAGTCGTCCGCGTGGATGATGCCCTGGTGGCAGTGGATGTAGCGCACGGGCACGCCGATGAAGATGGTGGGCACGCCGGTCGCGTGCAAATGGATCGGCCGGCCGTCGGTCGCGCCGCCGGTGAGGAGGCTGATTTGGTGCGGGATCTTCTTCGCCTCGGCCGCGTCGATCACGAAGTCCAGCAGCCGGCGATGGCCGATCATGCCGGAGTCGAGCACGTAGAGGATGGGCCCGGCGTCGAGCTTGCCTTGCGTCTCCTCGTCCTTGATGCCCGGCACGTCGGCCGCGATGCCGGAGTCCACCACCAGGCACACGTCGGGATCGACGATATCCGCGCTCGTTTCGGCCCCGCGCGTGCCGACTTCCTCTTGCACCGTGCCCACGCCGTACACCGAGTTGGGATGGCGCTTGCCGGCGAGCGACTTGAGCACGTCGATGAACACGCCGCAGCCCACGCGGTCGTCCCA
>JAJRTI010000373.1 GCA_024278415.1 Planctomycetota bacterium
AATGCCGGTGATATGGGGCGCTGCGAAACTCGTCCCAGTGAGGTTGCGATAGGAGTGGCCCAGCCAGGGAGCGCGCACGTCGGTTCCATGGGCCACGAAGTCGATGCGCTGTCCAGGCCGGTAGACGAAACTGAACTTGTCATCCATGGCCGCGTTGCCTACCGAGATAAGGGAGGCATAGATTGAGGGGAAGCTGGGCGGAGGCACATTGTTCGCAGCGGCGACAAGAATGCTCCCGCCGTAATAGGCCATGTCGGCCAACTCGTGCAAGGGGGCGAAGTACTCATGTCGAGGTGTGCCCAAGCTCAAGTTGACCAAGTCCATGCCGTTCTCGATGGCCCATTTCAGGCCGGCGAGTAAGGTTTCGCCGCTCCCCGTCAGTTGTGCGCCCAGCACCTTCACGCTGTACAGCTCCGCGTCGGGCGCCAAGTCCTTGATGATGCCCGCGCAAGCCGTGCCGTGGCCGAAGGCGTCGGTAAAGCTGCATGGGCCATACTCCGGCGCGCCTCCTGTGTCCAAGATGTCCACGCCCCCCTTGACACTGCCAGCCACGGCAGGGTGGGAGGCATCGATGCCACTATCGACAACCGCCACGCGGATGCCTTTGCCTGTGGCTGCGCCCCATGCGTCTTCGCGTGTGTCTATTCTCAGAATGCTCTTCATTGATCTCCGAATCCTGTAGCGCATCTTGAACTCAATCGTTTCTGGCATAGTCAGAAGAGGTCGAATCCTGGTCCACCCCGGGGCCGCTCACCACGTGAGGCCGCCTGAGGACTGGCCGACCCCGAACATGCCCTGTTGCTTGGAGAGATAAGCACTGACCGCGGCCAGGGTCGCGCGGCAAAGCTCCGCGGCCTGGGGGCCCTTGGCGCAAATGCTCTCGATCTCAGCGGCCAAGAGAAGCGCTTGCTTGTGTGTCTCAGACGCACGGAGCCGTTTCAGCGTCTCGGAAAGGCGAGCCGCTGTGGGAGACATGGCTGCGGTGGGGCCTGCGCCCTCCTGCGCATCCGCGCCCTTCTCCGCCTGGTCTTTGAGCCCCGCCAGCATGGAGGCCGTCAAGGAGGTAATGGCGCGTCTCTCAACCGCGGCCCCCGCGATCTTGGCGAACTGCGACAGTAGCTCAATGTCCTGCTGCTCGAATCCTCGACCATCGGTCTTGTTGACCACCTCCAGCACGCCCATCGTGCGCCTGCCAGCGAGCGCAGGCACGGCGAGAATCGACCGCGTCTGGAACTGGATGGCCTCGCTAATGGACTTGTCCCATTGCTCCGACTTGCCCACGTCTGTCACACACAGGGGTTGTCCGCTGGCGGCGACGAATCCGGCGATGCCCTGGCCAAGTTTGAGCTTGAACTTCTTGAGTTCTCCTGCTTTCTCGCCATGCACCGCCTCGAAGACCAGATGCTCCTGATCGTCCGTCACGAGGAGAAGAGAGCCGGCTTCCGCGTGGACCGTTCGGGTGGCCACCGCCACGATAGTATCCAGGAGATCATCGGCCTCCTCGGACGTGCCGAGGATCCCCATCGCCTCCAGGGTGGTCAGACATGCCTCCAGGCCGATTCGCTCTCCCATGCCCTCGCCCCCCCCCAACTCCTGCCGGAGAATGGCCACTTGTTCAGTGGCCGACGCCAAAGCTTTCTCAAGTTGTGCGAGGCGCGTCCCAGGGTCGCGCAGGGGCTCAGATTCCATGGGGGATCTCCTTCTCTCAAGGTGGGGCGTGTATCAGTCTGTCAAAGGCCGCCATGGCAGGCAGCGTGGGAGCGGTCCCCGTTTGCCGAGTTGGCCAAGATCCCATGCTCGTCCGTCCAGACGTTACGTGCGCGATCTGTTGAACCGCGTAATCAGGCTGCGGCAACGGCTTCAGCCGCCTGGCGCTCGTAGAGCGAGAAGTATAGCCCCCGCCGCGCGACGAGTTCGGGGTGGGTGCCACTCTCGACGATGCGGCCTTGATCGAGGACAAAGATCCGGTCTGCATTGACGATCGTAGAGAGCCGGTGGGCAATCACCAGGATCGTCCGATCGCGCAGCAAGTGGTCGACCGCTTGCTGGAAGAGCATCTCCGTTTGCGTGTCCAGCGCCGAAGTCGCCTCGTCGAGGATCAGGATTTTGGGGTCTCGCAGCAGCACCCGCGCAATGGCGATGCGCTGGATCTGGCCGCCGGACAGGCCGGTCTCCTGGCTGCCGATCGGCGTGTCGTACTGCTGGGGGAAGGCCATGATGAAATCGTGAGCCTGCGCGATGCGGGCGGCCCGTTCGACCTCCTCCATGGTGGCCGAGGGTCTGCCGTATTGGATGTTGTGCAAGACCGTGTCGTGGAACATAAACGGCCGCTGCGTCACCATGCCCACTTGGTCCAGGTAATTCGAGAGGCTGAGCGTTTTCAAGTCGAAGCCGTCGGCGAAGACCACCCCTTGCGTCGGGTCGTAGAGCCGCGCAGCGAGCTTGGCGATGGTGCTCTTGCCGGACCCACTGGGCCCGCAGAATGCGACCATCGTGTTGGGCATCACCTCCAGCGACACGTCTTGGAGCACCATCTCGCCAGGCTCGTACTGGAACGACACGTCGTAGAACTCGATGTTGCCTTCGTACCGTGGCAGCAAGATGGCATTCGGTGCGTCCTGGATTTCTGGCTTCAGATCCCACACGCTGTACACTTGAAGCGCGGCCACGCAGATCTCGTTGGTATTGCGGTAGTACTCCAGCAGGCGGCCGAGGGGCGCCATGATGCGCATCAGGAACATGTTGAACATCACCAACTGCCCAATGCTCAGGTCGCCCTTGATGATCGCGTGCCCACCGTACCAGAAGACGAACGCCGTGGCCACGGTCGATATGGAGCCCACAATCAGTGTGAACAACTGCCCCCACACCATGCCGTCCGCGGAGATCCAGGCGTCTTGGAGCAATTGGCTGAAGAATCGCTTTCTCTCCATGTGCTCCTGACGGCAGGTTTTGACGACCTGGATGCCGGAAATGAACTCGAAGAAGACATCCTTGATGCGGATCGCCTGCATGTTGAGCGCTTGCTGTATGGGGGCGAGCTTGTTCGTGAAGAACACGGTGCCGTAGACCCACAGGGGCAGCGCCAACAGGGCGAAACACGCCAACTTGAAATGGACCAGGCACATTAGGGTGACGCCCGCCACCACGTGGATGAGACTGTTGCTGATATCGTCCAGGCTCGTGATGAGGAACCCCTGCATCTGCGGCAGGTTCGTGTTCTCCGTGTGGGCGATCTGCGCCAGAGGGTTTTGCTCATAAAAGCGGATTGACAGGCGTTGCAGGTGCTCGAAGAACCGCTTGCGCAGATCGAAGTTGATCCGATTGTTCATGTAGAACGAAATGTACCCCGTCAGGAACCCGTAGAAACACTTGACCACGAACAGCGAGATCATGATGCCAAAAATGATATTCAGCAGGCGGCTGTCCTTCTGCACGAACACGTCGTCGATGAGGACCTTCGTGAGGAAAGGATCCACCATGGACAGGCCGACTTCGATGAGCGTCAGGATGAACATCAGCACGAGGTACGGCTTGTACGGCGTGATGTTGGCGAAGACCCTCTTGAACACGCCCATCTTTTGGGCGAACGACATCTGTTCGATGTCGGGGGTTTCGATCCGCGCACTGGGCGGGGTCTCGTTCATGGCTCTCATCCTTTGTTCAACACCTTGACAATAATGAGATAGCGGAAGGCCTTCATTCGCTCCGCGTAGATGTCGCCCTTGGCGCTCAGCCCGGGCAAGAGGACGATTTCCTCATCTGGCTTGAGAAACATGGGACGCTTCCGGGGCTTATCGACCTTCATGCGGACCTCGTACATCGCCATCTCCCCAATCATTTCGGTCGAGGGGCTGATCTTGAGCACTTCGGCCGGAAACTTCACGTCCTTGTACGCGGCGAACTCCAGTTTGGCCTTCTGGCCCGTCTTCAGGCGCCGACGTCTCGACTCCTCAACGTAGCCCTTCAGTACGCAGTCGTTGATGTCCGCGGCCACAAAGAGGGGCTCGGTCAGCTTGGCAAAGCCGCCCGTTTTCGCCACCTCTTTCAGGATCACGCCGTCGATGGGCGACCGGATCTCGCGGTGCTGGATCTCGTCACGTTCCGTGGCGGTTCGTCTCGTCAGCTTCTCGATTTCAGTCCGGGCCGCATTGATCTTGAACTCCTGCTTCGCAATGAAGTCCCGCTTGGCCGTAGACGTGGTGGCCATCGCCAACTCCGCCAGTTTCACCTCCACCTCCGCCTGCCGTATCTGGCTGTCGTACTTCTCCCTGACGAGAGTCAGTTCCCTCTGCGCGATCTGCCGATTCGACTCGGCCACTTTGTAGTCTGTCCTGGATTGATTCAACTCCATCTTGGCCACAATGCCATCCTTGACGAGCGCCGCGGTCTTGTCCTGCTTGCGTTTGGCCTCCATCGCCGTGGCCGTCTCTTTGGCCAGTTTCTGCTTGGCCACTTCCAGCTCCTCGACCTTGCGGGCCCGTTGGGTCGCCAAGGCCGCCCGGGCCTTGGCCAACTGGAGCTTCTTCTTCGCCAAGGTGTTGTCGTATTCGGACTTCGTCGTCTCCAGTTCTTTCTCCGCCCGTTGCAGTTCATTCTGCGTCTTTTCCAAGTCCAGCCGAAGTTGCGCCAGCTTGCGTTCGCGATCGCGCACATCCAGCTCCGCCAGCACTTGGCCCTTCTTGATCACGTCGCCCCTCTTCACGTTCAGCCTGAGAATGGGGCCTTCAATCTTGGCGAAGATGTTCACTTCTTCGGTTGGCGCCATTTTGCCCGTCACGGGGATCTTGACTGCCATGTCCATGATTAGGCTGCACACCACCGCCCCCACCACCACCAAACCTGTGCCGATGCCCATCGCTTTGGTCATGACCGAAGCCGCGCCCGCGATGTGAAAGTCGCAGTCGTCCTCGTACTCGATGAATCGGAAACCGATCTTGCGCCTCTCGACTAGGGGCTCACCCATGGCCAGATCTCCGCTCTGAGGTATTCGGTCACAATCCTGTGTGGCTCCCGCTCTCGCACGCGGCCGCTCAGCCTCTCACGAGAGGCGTCAGGCTCCGGTTTGTGCTGGGCATGCCCCCGCACCATTCATCGTTCCTCGGCGTCCGACAGGTCGTCGAGCAACTGGACCACGTTGCGGCGCAGGGTCTCGTCGCTGGTGTTGCGCAGCAATGCTTCCAGCGCGGCTGTGGCCTCGGAACGGTGGGCCAGGAGATGGCCTCGCAGCAGGTCGCCGGCGCCGGGGTCGCGCCGGCCAAGGTCCGCCACGGAACGCTCCACCGCCAGGGGGTGGAAGCAGAGCCGTTCGGCCACGGCTCTTGCGAAGGCCGCTCGGCCCTCTTGATCCGATTGCATGAGTCGAGCCAGCCAGCCGATGGCCGCCGCACCCTCGCCAGCCAGTTCGTCAATGATGGCGCGCTGAGTCGCTTCATCGCCTTGCGACCACACGTCGGCCAGTGCGTCCTTCGCCCGAGAGTTCGTCATGAGGCACAGGGTTTTCGTGGCCTCGCGGCGCTCAGGCGGGCGAGCGTCCCGGTCGAGAGCCTGGGCGCTAAGGGCGGCCGCGTCCAACAGGCCCATCGCTTCGACCGCCTTGGCTGCCGCTCGCGCGACGCGGTTGTCCCTGTCGTGCGTTGCGCGAAGCAACTGGTCGGCCACCTGGGCGCTGTCGAACGCCGCGAGGGCCTCGACGGCCGCGAGGCGCACGGTCCACGATTCGGCGTTCAGGGCGCCGACAATGGCCTCGAGCGCTTCGCGGCTGCCGATTTGCCGCAAGGCCTCGAGGCAGGCAATGCGGTCTTGGCGATAGCTCGGCGCGGCCGACTCAGATGCCTGTACGCGTGCGGCCAACGTCTTCGCTGCGTGAGTTCCGCCAAGGCGGCCTAGCGCGTGGATCGTCGCGCGGCGCACGTCCACGGACGCGTCATCGAGCAAGGGCTCGAGTGCGCTGGCATGGCTGGCGCCGCCCACACGCGCGAGCATGCCGGCCAGGCGCGCCTTCGTCGCGGCCGATTCAGCGCGGCCCAGGGCCTCAATGACCGTGTCCGCGGCCACGCTGCCGATATCCACCAACACGGACTCCGCGAAGTCGCACAGGAACGGATCGCCTTCGTGGAAGGCCCGCAAGAGATGAGGCGCCGCGGCCTCCCCCAGCTTCAGGCACACCTCCGCGGCCGCGCGACGATACTGCGGCAGCAGCGCGAGCATCGCCTCCAATCCCTGCTCTCCGATCTCAACAACCGCGCTCCGCGCAGCCTCTGACTCGTCGTAGATCGCCATGAGGTGCGGGATGGCCTTGGCCGACCGCAGGGCGCCCAAGCCGTACGCACACCAGTGGCGCTTGCGTTCGTCCGTCAGCCCGGCGATGAGCGCGTCTTGCGCCCCGTCGCCGATCGCCACCAGCGCGTGCGCGGCCTTTTGCGCCGCGTAGTCGTCGGCCGCGAGCAGAGCGACCAGCGGGCCCACGGACTTGGCCGTGCCCACGCCTGCGATGGCCTCGATCGCGTCGGTGCAGAAAGGGCCCGGCTTCAGTAGCGGGATCAAGGCGTCTTCTGCCTCCGCCCCCCCAATTTGGCCGATGGCAGCGATGACACTCGCGGCGATTCTGGGATCATCGATGAACTCGCGCAGCCGGGCGGCCGCGTGTGCGTCGCCCACTGTGCCGAGCGCTTCGAGGGCCGTTCGGCGCACCATGGAGCTTTTTTCGTCGGCCACCACACCCAACAGCGCCGCCACGCACTCCGTCTCGGCCAATTGGGTTTGCGTGCACAATCGGCCCAGCGACCGTATCGCAGTCATGCGCAGCAGGGGGTCGTCGAGCTTATACAGCAACGGCTTCACCGCTTCCGCGCTCGCCGTGTGCCCCAGAGCCTCCGTCGCGCAAAGCCTGACGTCGGGGCTGGGGTCGCGGTCCATGAGGGCGATGAGTTCTGCAACGGCTTTGCCGGTCTCGCCCAAGGCCTCACACGCGGCCGCCCGCACCGCGAGGTCCGTCTGGTCAAGCTCGGCCTTCAACCTCGCCAGGGCCTCCGCCTCGCCGAAACGGTACAGGGCCAGATTCACTTCGCAACGCACTGGCGCGTGCTCGTCGTTCGTCATCCCTTGCAGCGGCTCGATCGCGTCGCCCGCCCCAAGTCTGGCCAGACCTCGCACCGCGCTCAGGCGCAGGCGCGGGTTCGCGTCCCGCAAGTGCAGCAACAGAGCAGACCGCACCTTTTCTCTTGCCGCGGGCGCGTCGCCCGCCAAGAGGCTGAGACTCGTGAGCGTGGCCCCCAAGATGTCCGTGTCCGCCTCGTGCGGCAGAAGCTCCAGCAGGGGGGCCAAGCCGCAGGGCGCGCCCAGTTCGCCCAGAAGTTGCACCGCTCGCAAGCGGATGAAGTGTTGGCTGTCTCGCAGCACGGTGGCCACAATTTGCTCGGCCGCGCCCGCGGGCTTTGCTCGGCCAATCTCATCGAGCGCCGCGCTTCGCGTAGATGGATCTTCAGACCGCAAAGCCGCAAAGAGATCCTCAGGCGAAGCCGACCTGCCCCAGGGTTCCAGCCTCGCCGCCGCGCTGGCCAGGCCCGCCAGGCCCTGCACGTCCACCACCTTAGCCAGCGAACCCATGCGCATCATCCCATGGCCATCGGACGCCGCGATCGCCCTGACCACCAGGTCTTCAAGCTCCCGCACGTTGCCTCGCCACAGGCGATTCATGAAGAACCGCAGCACTTCGTGGTCGACCCCTTTCACGTTCCGGCCCAGGCGGGTGTTGGCCCGTTGGACAAAATACCCCGCCAGGTGAGGAATGTCCTCGGGCCGTTCCCGGAGTGGCGGCACCTCGGCCACCACCGCACCCCCCTCTTCAAATAAAGAGTTGGGAAGGACCGATGGCGCGTCGTCGGCCTTTGTGACGCGGCTGGTCCCGGCGAGAATCCGCGCGGCCGCGTCTGGCGCCGCCTGCGCCAGTCTCTGGGCCAATGCCGGCGACAGCGCGGCCACTTCACGCAGGTATACGCTGCCCGGGCGCGCCAGCAGGCCCGGCTCGCCCTGCCCGCGCCCGAAAAGCGCGGCCGCGAGGTCGCCCTCACTCGTCTTGTCGCACCGGAGGACGGTGAACGCTTCGGACTGGCGCGGCCCAGCTTCGTGGATCGCGTGCGCCAAAAGTGTCTTGCCCACGCCGGGCTCTCCCACCAAGATCACGGGCTTGTCCGAGTGCCCCAACTCCGCGACTCGGGCCAGCAGCGCCTTCATGGCCGGGCTCTCCCCGACCACACGGTCGCGAAGGCCCAGCAGCTCTTCCAGCCCTTCCTTATTCTGTTGGACGGTGGCGTACATCCGTGCGTTGCGAATCGCCACGGCGACCTGCTCGGCCACGGCCTCCATCAGCGCAAGCGCGTCCGGACCAAAATCCGGCCCGTCGGCAGGGTTGAGCACCTGAAGTGCGCCAATCACCCGGCCATCGAGGCGCAGCGGCACCGTGATCATGGCGCGCGTACAGAAGTCTAGTGCGCCATCGACCTGCGCCATGTGCCGCGGGTCGCTGTGGGCGTCGCGGGTCACCACCGGCTCACCGTGCTGCACCACCCAACCCGCGATCCCTTCGCCCATGTTGAGTTCGAACTGCTTGATGGACTCGGCCTTTTCCCCTGTCGCACCCCTGAACACGAGCTTGCCCCGATCCTCGTCCACCAGAATCAAAGAACTGGCCTCTGCGCGAAGGCCCTCCTGGACCGATGCCAGCACCTGCCGAAACACCACATCAATGTCCAGAGTGGAATGAACCGCAGAGGCGACCCGGAGGATGACCGTGGCGTCGGGGTTCTGATTCATGGGACGCCCCAGAGAAGTTCGCTCGCCAAATTCGGCTAGCAGCAGGAAATGTCCACGGCTGGCGGTGGGAATTGTATAGGAGGGACCCGGCACTGTCAAACTGCCACCGGCCGGCCTTGCGCAGGATGCTCCCAGCGATAGAATGGGGGCAACCATTCGACTTTTCAGGCCGCATCCCCCCCCTCTGCAAGTGTAATCACTCGCGCTGGGCGGCCACGTCCAGCACAACGTGGCGCAAGAACTTGGGCAGGCGGGCCACGTCGCTTCACGCGCAACGTTGCTGCTGGAGACACAAACACATCATGAAAAAACGCGCCCCCCTACCCCTGCTCATGGCCGTCCTCATGGCCACAAACGCCGGGGCCGCAAGCTACTACGTGTCCCCCAATGGCGGCGACGCACACACCGGCCGGGGGCCGCAAGCCGCGCAGGCCCTGCGCACGATCCAAGCCGGGGTGGACAAGCTCCTGCCGGGCGACGTGCTGCTCGTGCGAGGAGGCGTGTATCGGGAGACCGTGGCGTTCCCCCGAAGCGGAGCGCCAGGCAAGCCCATCACGGTGAAGCCGTACAGGCGCGAGAAGGTCGTCATGACCGGCTGCGAGCCCGTCACCGGCTGGACGCGGCACAAGGGCCGCGTCTGGAAGGCGCCCATGCCCTGGACTCTGGGCACGGGGCGGAACCAGGTCTTCGCCGGCGGCGAACTGATGATCGAGGCGCGCTTCCCCAACAAACCCGCGCCGGGGCTGGGCATGTACGTGTCCGACCTCTCGCCGCTCTGGCCCACGTTCGGCAAGTTTTCCATCCCCGATCCGCAGAAGCAGCCGGGCCGAATCGTGAGCAAGCTCCTCGACGGCCAGCCCGACGACTACTGGAAGGGCGCACTCTACTACGGCGTGCACTATCAGGGCTGGAGCGCGCAGACGGGAGTCGTCGAGCACTCGAAAGCCGGCGAGATCACCGTGGGCGACCGCACCCGAACGTGGTGGTTCTCCGGCCCGTACCGCCGCTACAAGCCCGAAGAGGGCCGCGGCATGATCGTCGGCCACATGCACGCGCTCGACCAGCCGGGGGAATGGCACTGGCAGGACAACACGCTCTACCTCATTCCCAAAGACGGCGGCCCGCCTGTCAACGTGGAGGCCAAGCGCCGGCAGCTCGCGTTCGACCTGAGCGGCCGCGAGCACATCCGCATCGAAGGGCTCCGTGTGCACGCCGCGTCTATGCGGCTCGCGGGCTCCGCCAACTGCGTCGTCGACCGCTGCGACCTCTCCTACATCTCCCACTTCACGCGCTTCTACAGCATCGGACAAGTCGAGCACGGCCGCGACACGATCAAATCCGGCGAGACCGGCATCTTCGTGAGCGGCCGGGACAATTACTTTCTGAACTGCCGCATTCGTTACAGCGCCGGCGCCGGCTTCTACCTCCGCGGCTACCACCACACCATTCACAACTGCCTCATCGACGAGATCGACTACACGAGCCACTACCTCAACGCGATCACCGACGCGGTCTCGGACTTCAAGGACTACGAGAACTTCCTCGTCGGCGGCCACGTGATCACGTTCAACACCATGCGCAACGCGGGCCGGCACTTCTTCAACTTCTACGGCAACGGCACGAGCTTCGCCTCTCGCGACCGCGCGCCCATGGACTACATGGCCACGCTCTTCGCCCACAACCACCTATACAACGGCATGCTCCAGACCAAGGACGCCGGCTTCCTCACCGGGTACTACACCAGCGGCGGCACGCTCAACGGCCTGAATTCGCAGGTCGTGTACAACGCGATGCACGACTCATACGACATCTTCGCCATGCGCATCCACAAGCTCGGCATCGTGTACCTCGACGCCGGCACGTGCAACGTGGACCTGCACCACAACCTGCTCTGGGCCGCGCCCGGCTCGCTTCAGCATGGCATGTGGTTCAACACCCAGTGCGTGGACGTGCATGAGAGCGACAATGTGTTCCATCCCAACTTCACGCGCACCAGCGCGGAGCTGACGCCCAAAGACTTCCCGGAGGGCGAGCCCTTCCGCTTCGGCCACGACTTCGACAGCCCGCCGCCGCTCCCGCAGTGGCCGCAACTCGAAAGGCGGCGGATCGAAGCGGAACAGTGCTCCGCGCGGTCGGAAGGCGTTCGCACGACTGATCCGACTGATCCGACTGATCCGACTGATCCGACTGATCCGACGGGCCTGACGGGCCTGACAGACGGCGCATGGTTCGCACTGGGCGACGTCGACCTCGACGCCGGCTGGCAGTCCGTCGTCATGCGCTTCGCAAGCGGCGTGAAGGCCATGAACACCGACCGCGCGGCCCGCGCAAGGCCGCGCCACAAGAAGCCCACCGACCCGCTCGTGCTCGAAGCCATCATCAACGACGGCGTCGCAGACGGCATCCGCAAGCAGTGGACGCTCCTCTACAACATCCGCGACGGCCAATGGGTGCGCTTCAACCAAGTGCCCCTTGGCAAGGGCTACCGGCGCTTCCGTGTCATCTACGGCGTGGACAGCGCATCCCCGCGGTGGCTGGAGGTGCACCTCGACCGCGAGGACGGGCCGCTTGTGGGCCGCGTGGATTTGCCCAAGACCGATCGGCCCCGCGGCGGCAGAATTCAGCTCTACGGCCAGGCGACCGGCGCGATCTCAGCGGACGCGGCCGGCACGCGCGATGTGTTTGTCGTGTTCAAATCCAAGGATGCCAAGGCGGTGGGCGAGTTCGCGTACTTCCGGTTCGAGCAGTACCGTGGCGCCATCCCGTTGCAGAAGAACGAAGTGAAGCTGGAGTTGCGCGTCGGAGCGAAGGACGGCGAGAAGATCGGCGAGTTCTATCCGCGTTTCACAGGCGGCGCGGACGTGTTCAAGGCCATGGTCGCCAAGTTGGAGCCCGCGTCCGGCAAGCAGCCGCTCTTCGTCGTCGTGCGTTCGGCCATGGACGCGCCCGTGGGCGCGATCGATTGGCTCAGCCTAGAGAAGGCGAAGCAGCCGATCGACATGAGCGGCATCGGCCTGCCCCCGCGGCGCGACGCGGCCGGGCGCATGGTGTTCCCACAGCCCACCCACCGGCCCCGCGCGCGGCCGGCGGACAAATAGCCCAAGCTCCGGCCGGCGATGGCGAAGCGGCCGCGGCCGGTCTTCGCCGCGACTCGCCTAACGGCCGCGCCGGTGATCGACGGCCGGGTCGGCGAGCGGGCCGGCGCCGGACGCGAGATGGTCCTCGCCGAGTCATGGGACGGCGCGCCCAGCGCGGGCTTGCCGAGCAAGGCGTGGGTCGGGTACGACGACAACGCGCTGTACATCGCGGCCAAGCATTCGGTCAAGAACCCCAAGCAACTCCAGATCGCGGGCTACAAGTGGGGCGCGACCGACGCGATGGAGGTCGCGATCCAAGACAGCTTTGCGGCGACTCCCGGCCCGATCCTGAACCTGTACGGATGGCCGGACGGCCATTTCGTCAGCACGGACCAAGCCGGCGCGCCGGCCGACGTGGTCGCCCGGCTCGGCCGCGCGGTGGCTTACAAGGCCGCGGTCACTCCCGCTGGCTGGTCCTGCGAGTGGCGCATTCCCTTCGCCGCGTGCGGCTTCACGCCGAAGACCGCGCCGCTGCTCTCCTTCAACCTGGGCGTGCGCAAGGCCGCGAAGCGCGCCTGGGTGATTTGGCGCGGCGCCGGCGTCCCGACCTACGTGGCCAACAAAGCCGGCATGCTCGCGTTCCCGGCCGAGTTCGCCGCGCAAACCAACCCGCCCAAGGAACAACTCGACGTCTGGCTCGACGCGGCGGACCCCGCGACCATCGAGAAGGACGCCGCCGGCCTCGTGTCCGCGTGGCTCGACAAGAGCGGCAAGGCCCGGCACGCGCGGCAGAGCCAAG
>JAJRTI010000374.1 GCA_024278415.1 Planctomycetota bacterium
CTCCACAACCACGGCGGCCGCGACAACGTGTGGGAAAACAATATCCTCGTCAACAGCACCGCGTTCCGCGCCGGGCAACTCAGCCCCAACTGGCGCGAATGGCCGAGTATCTTCAAGAAGCTCCGCGCCAACCGCTACCCCGGCTCGCCGTACCTCGCCCAGTACCCCGAAATCGCGGACATCAAGGACACGCACCCCGAGGAGATGTCGGGCATCAAGTTCCGGCGCAACATCGTGTACTGCACGATCGAGGGCACCCGCTGGCTGCGCGAACAACTCGGCAAGTCCTGGGGCGGACAGCTTGTCTACAGCCTCCGCATGCGGCCGTACGACTTCGAGCGCAACGAGTGGGACTACAACTGCATCTACATGGAGCCCGGCCTCGAACCGCGGGTCGACCTCACGCTCACGCCCAAGCCAGGCGACAAGCTGTCCTGGGACGAGTGGCGCGCACTCGGCGCGGACCCACACTCCGTGCTCGCCGACCCGCTCTTTGTCGACGCCAAGAACCACGACTACCGCCTGCGCCCGGATTCGCCGGCGCTCAAGCTCGGATTCAAGCCGATCCCGATCGACAAGATCGGGCCGTACGAAGACGCGCGCCGCGCGTCGTGGCCCATCGTGGAAGCGCCCGGCGCGGCCGCGCTCGGCGAGTTCACCACCGAGCGTTACTTCGAGCCCCCGCAGTTCAAACGCTTGCCAGCGCGTGAAGTCGCGGTGCGGGCCGGGCTGCCCAACTTCTTCGCCAAGGCTAAAGCCGGCAAGCCTCTCAAGGTCGCCTACTTCGGAGGCGGCATCCATCCGCCCAGCGGATGGCGCAAGCCTGTGATGGACTGGCTCCGCAAGCGCTGCGGCAAGATCGAGGTCATCGAGGCCGGCATCACCGACGCGGTGCGCGGATCCGCTTTCAGCGTGTACCGATTCCGCCGCGAAGTGCTCGACAAGAAGCCGGACCTCGTGCTCGTCGATTTCGCCGCGTCCGACCGCGACGCCAGCCCGGTCGCGATCATCAAGACCATCGAAGGCATCACCCGGCAAGCCCGCCGCGCGGACCCCACGCTCGACCTGCTGTTCCTCTACGCGTTCCGGGAGGGTTATGAGAAATCCTACGCCGAGGGTTTGTACCCGCCGGCCGTGTCCGCGTACGAACGCGTGGCCCGGCACTATGGCGTGCCCAGCATCAGCATGGGCGCCCGCGTCGCGAAGCTCGTGCGCGAGGGCAAGCTGCTCGTCAAGAAGCCCCGCGGCGCAAAACCGGCCGCCAAACCCGCAGCCACGATAGATGGCCGCCGGCCCACGCCCGAAGGCAACAGAATCTACGCGCAGACGATCATCGCCGGCTTCGAGCAACTCGCCGGCATCGCCAAGCCGACGCGGCACACGCTCCCCAAACCGCTCGACCCGGGCAACTACGAGCGCGCGCGCCAAGTCCGCATCACGAAGGACATGTTGTCCGGCCCCTGGAAGCGGCTCGCTCCCAACAACGTGGACGGCAGAGACTTCTCGCGCCACTTCGACGAGATCTGGTTCACGAACACGCCCGGCGCGAAGCTCACCTTCAAGTTCACGGGCACACAGGCGAGCGTCTTTGCGCTCATGGGCCCCGACACCGGCCAAGTGAAAGTCACGCTCGACGGCAAGGTCCTCGGCGTGCGCCGGCAAGTGGATAAGTGGTGCTACTACCAGCGGCTCTACGCGCTCACCATCGCGAGCGGCTTGGAGGACAAGGTGCACACCGCAACGCTCGAACTCGTCCAAGACATCCCCGACCGTTCCCAACCCATTGCGGAAGCCAAGCGCCTCAAGCGCTACGCCCCCAAGGCGTTCGAAGGGGTCGCGCTTCGCTTCGGATCGCTCCGGCTCATGGGCGAACTCGTGGGCGGACGCTGATCCATTGAGCGACTTGCACCCCCTATGGGCCGAGGCCTCGCGCCTAACATCATCCATGGCGGAGGTGTCGAACGCGGCGCTGCCGAGATGCGAGCGCGGGAGCGCTCCGCTTGTAGTGGCGACCGTCAGGGCGCCCTCTGCGCCGATGGCGATTCGCCACCCGAGCGGAAGGCCCTCACGGGCCTACTACAAACGCGACGTCGCCGCAAAGCGCGCAGTTCGTGGCGCATGCGGCTACCGCCCCGCGACTCGTTTCGCGGCCAAGAGTAGCACCGCGAACCCCATCGCGGCCAAGCTGATGAAGCCGCCCAACATGAAGGACCGCGGAGCGTAGACCATGCGAAGCACGCGGCGGCCCGCGCCCACCACGACCGCGCGGAACGCGTAGTTCGCCAACAGCACCGGCCTCCTCGCGCCACCAACGTACGCGCGCCAACCCGGCTGCCACTGGTCGGACAGGAACACGGTCGCGCCCTCGCCCTTGCACTCCGCGGCGATCACGACCTCGTGGGGCCGATAGCGCGTGATCGAGCAGCGGCCGTCGCTTCCGGCCGCGGACACGCCAGGCGCTTCCAACCCTACGCGCTTCGCCACGCGCACATCCGCCCGCGTCACGAACCGCCATGCCTCCTCTTCCCCGCGTACTTGCGTGACCTCCCTGGCCACGAAGCATCGCGGGAGGGCATGTTCGCGGCGCACCGCCCGGGGCGTTAGCGGCCGCAGATAGTTCCCGGACGCCGGATCGCGCATGGGCTCGAAGACATAACGCACCGCCATGAGGTCGAGCAAGGCCGGCGATTCCAACGCACCGGCGAAGACGCGGCGATACCGCCGGGGCAAGATCTGGCCGAAGTGCCCTTTCACCGAGTAGAGGCCGTACAAGCTCGGAGTGTTCTCGCGCAGCCACATCACCACGTTCCCATACTCCGGCGGACAGATCCGGTTGAGGCCTATGTCGCGCTTGATCTCATCCGAGAGCCTGGCGCCCCACTCGAAGTACCCGCGCTCGGTCACGCGCACGTTCCAGCCGCCCACGCGGAGCAGATCGCCAAACACGACCGCAGCCGCAATCAGCACCAGCAGGCCCACCCGCGGCCAGCGCGCCCTGGCCAATAGCACCGCCCCGCCCGCGAGCCAAACGGCAAAACAGGCCGCGGTCGCGTACGTAATGTTCACAACGGCCTGCGCCACTCGGTCCGCAGGCTCCCGGGCGATCAAGGCGGGGCTTGCC
>JAJRTI010000375.1 GCA_024278415.1 Planctomycetota bacterium
CGCTCCGCGGGCAAGAAGGTCGTGTTCGACCTGTCGGACAACGAGTTCAAGCGCCGAGCGACGCTGAACCGCACACGCATCCTCAACACGCTACCGCACCTGTGGAACCCAGTCGAGTTGTGGAGTCGCGTGAGCTACTTCCGCCAGCGCCAGAAGTTTGACGTGAAGATCGACGCGTTCGTGCCCGAGTGCGACTTTGTCACGTGCAGCTCGCAGGGCATCTACAACGACGTGGCGCACCTGGCCCGCGCGCGCAAACGCATCCCGGACGTGATCGACGTTGGCCTCTATGCCGGGCGCAAGGTGCACGAAGCCACGGCCCGCGACGCGAAGATTGTGTGGACCGGCCTGGCCTGCAACTGCATGTACATGAACGAGGCCGGCCCGGCGCTGCGGGAGATACAGAAGCAGTACGGCGTGGAGGTGCGGATCATCACCGCCCCGAACGAGCCTGGGGTGCACAAGACGCTCCGCAAGGCGCTCGGATGCGACTTCACGCTGGTGAAGTGGGACATCGAGACCATCGAGGCGGAGCTGCTCGCTTGCGACATTGGCATTGCGCCGTACTCGGGGCCGCTGTCGAAGTCGATCAACAAGGTGGCCACGTACTGGGCGCTCGCACTGCCCGTGGTCGCGAGCCCGCTCGATGAGTACGTCGCGGAGATGGGAGGCCGCGGCTACCCCGCGAGCAGCGACGGCGAGTGGCAGGGGCGCTTGGAGCGCTTGCTGAAGGATCCCGCGCTGCGCCAGCAGTTGGGCGACGCCGGCCGCGAGCAGGTGCGGGAGCGCTACACCCAAGAGGCCGTGTGCGCGCAGTGGGCGGAGACGTTGGCCGCTCTTGGCGAGGGGCGGCTGGCGGAGTAGCCGCTATCGGAGGAGCACCCGCTCCGCGCCCTGGAGGCCCTTCTTCACGATCACGTCCGTGTCGTTCTCCTCGCCCAGCTCGACCTCCCGCTCGACCTTGACGCCGCCCTCAACAAGCCAGACCGTGGACCTGCCGTGTTTGAGGCGGATCGCCTTCTTCGACACGTATACCACGTCGTCGAACGTCTTGATGGGGAGCTTCACCTTCGCCTTGGCGCCAATCTTGAGGCGCTTGTCGCTGCCGTCGATCTCGACTTCCACATCGAATACGTTCACGCCCGCGAGCCCCTCGCGGCGTCGCTCTGTGTAGTCCAAGGTGGTGTTGCGGTCGCGGCCCGTTTTAGAGATCCAGATGACCTTGCCGTGGAACGAGGTGTTGGCCAGATCCTCGACGTCGACCTGCACGAGCGCCTCTTTGCCAAGCGGCACGAAGCGGATGTTCGACTCGCTCACTTGCGTGCGCACCTTCATGCGTTCGAGGTCGGGCAGTTGGATAATCGCTGCGCCGGTCCACACAGTGGCGCCCACGTCAACCTTGCGCTTCTTGTTGCCCGACCGCCAGCCGTACTGTTGATAGTAGATCACCATGCCTTGGTGGGGTGCGTAGAGGGTGCGGTTCGCGATCTGGAGGTTCGCGCGCCGGCAGTAGCCCTTGTAGCGCTCGACCGAGATTTCTGCGCGCTTGATGTCCTGCTCGAGGCGCGCGATCTGGTTATGCACGCGCTTGGTCGCCAGTTCGTAGTTGAGCTTCGCCATCTCCACGTCGAGCTTAGCCTTCTCCAAGGCGGTCGGCGTGGCGCCTTGGCACAACTCGTCGTAGAAGAGTTTTTGCCGCTCGTAGTATGCCGCCGCGACCTTGGCGTCCATCTCGGCCTGGAGCACCTCGTTGCGGGCGACGGCCTTCGCGGCCCACAGCTTTTCGCGGCGCTCCCGTTCGGCGTTGGCGTTCTGCAAGAGCACTTGCCGGCGCTTCAGGTCGGCCTCAGCCTTCGCCCTGTCCGCGGGCAACGGCAGGCGCCTGAGCATGTCGAGCCGAAGCTGGGCCAGATCGAGCGCGAGCTTCAGGCCCTCGACTTGCTCCTCCAGGTCGTCCTTCTCTTTCTGGAAGCTTTCGCGCAAATCGTCGAGTTTGCTCTGGTAGTCCTTGAGGTCGCTGCGGTAGCGTTCGAGTTGGTCTTCCAGGTCTTCCTTCTCAATCCGCACCAGCACATCGCCCTTCTTCACCATGTCGCCTTCCGGCGCGAGCCATTCGATCTTGCCGCCCTCCTTCGCCGTGATCGTGGTGCTTTCCAGTGCCCTGAGGTGGCCTTCCTCAGAAATACTGATCTCAAACGGCCCGCGCTTCACGGCAATTGTGTGCGCCAGCGGATTGCTGTCCTCGTGCGAGCAAGAGCACAAGCACGCGGCCAGCGCAGCCGCGAGGATGTTGGCGAGTCGGTTTCTTGGCGTGCGGTCGGTCATGGTTTAGGACGGTCTAAGGCGAGTGCCTGTCACGTCGCCAAGGCATCCGGGGACGAAAAGGCAGGAGGCGGCAGGCGCATTCGTCAGCGGAGGCAGTCACGTGACCAGGAACGGCAGCTCAAGCTTGAGCGCGTCAGTGGGACACTCGATCTCGCATGGCAGGCACGACCAACATTCGCCGTACTTCTCATACGCGTGCCCACAGCGCAGGCACCGGCCGGCTTCGCGCCGCGCCGCGGCTGCATCGAAGTCGGGGGCGAGGATGGCATCGTGTCCCCAGACAAGCGGTTCATCAGCGGCTGGCGCGACGGCTTGATCCACGTTGGGCCGCGCGATCTCGGCGTCTCTTGGCTCGCGGCCGGCGAGGAGATCGCGGTCGCGCAGAAGCCGGTCAATCGAGTCGGCCGCGCGCTTGCCGGCCGCCATGGCCTGGACCACAGATGCCGGGCCGGTCACCATGTCGCCGCCGGCGAAGACGCCTGGCAGGCGCGTCTGGAGCGTGGCGGGGTCGACACGGAGTGTGGAGCCGGTGAAAAGATCGAAGCCCACGGACTCGCCGAGGAACGACAGGTCCGGCGACTGGCCGATGGCGATGATAAGCGTGTCCGCCGGAAGGACGCGCTCGGTCGAGTCGTCGAACTGTGGCGCGAAACGGCCGGCGTCGTCGAAGACCGACGTGCAGGGGCGGATGTGGAGCGAGCCCACGCTCGCCCCGTTGGGCAGGATGTGCTTGGGGCCCCAGCCGCAGGTGAGGAGGATGCCCTCGGCGAGCGCCTGCTCGGTCTCCCACGCGAACGCGGGCATCTGCTCGCGGGCTTCCAGGCACACGAGCCGCACGTCCTTGCCGCCTAAGCGCTTAGCCACGAGCGCCGCGTCGACCGCGACGTTGCCCCCGCCGAGCACGACCACGCGCTCGCCCACGTCGACTGGCTCGCCAAGATGATGCTTGCGCAGAAAGTCCGTGCCGTGGTGGATGCCGGCGAGCCACTCGCCCTTGGTGTTGAGCCGCTCGCTCATGTGCGCGCCGACCGCGAGGAAGATCGCATCGAAGTCGTGCCGAAGCGTGTCGAACGGCACGTCCCGGCCCACGCGCTGGCCGAGTTGCAGATCGACGCTCATGTCCGCGATGCGGACGACCTCCTCGTCCAGCACCGGCCGGGGCAGCCGGAACTCGGGGATGCCCAACCGCATCATGCCGCCTGCTTCGGGTAGCTCATCGAAGACGGTGACCGCATGGCCGTTCATGCGCAGATCGAATGCAGCCTGGAGGCCGGCCGGCCCGGCGCCGACGATCGCGATGCGGGAGCCGTCCATCGCAGGCGGCTCGATCTTCGCGGCGGGCACGGCCTCGGTCACGAACCGCTTGAGCGCGCGGATCGCGATGGGCCGGTCGAACTGGCCGCGGCTGCACGCGGTCTCGCAGGGGTGCGTGCACACGTGCGCGAGCGTCTTGGGCAGAGCAACACCGTCGCTGACGTATCCGAGGGAGTCGTCGTCGCGCTCCTTCGCCGCGAGCGTGACGTATGCCTGGCAGTTGACGCCAAGGGGACATGCCGCGCGGCAAGGCGGGGTCTTGACGCGGATGTTGTCGAGCAGGCATCGCTCCATGCAGATACCGCAGGCGAGGCATTTGGTTCTGTCGATTGCTAGGGGCATGACGGAAGGGCTGATGGCTAATGGTTGATGAGCGGCAATGCCGCTAGATCCGCAACGGTTCGGTGGTGACGCCGATTGCGTCCTCGGCTTGCTGGAGCACCACGTGCTTCAGCCATTCTCCGTCGTTCTGGTCGGGGAAGTCCGTGCGCTGGTGGTAGAAGCCCCAGCGGCTTTCGGTGCGCACGAGGGACGCGCGGGCCGACAGCTCCGCGCATTGGATGATCGACTCGATCTCCAGCACCTTGCTGATGTCGTGAGCATCCTCGGCCCGCACGCTGGGCACGAGGTCGTTGCGGAACTTCGCCATCCATTCCAGACCCAGGTTGAGCTTGACGTCGTTCTTGGGCGGGATGACGTAGTCGTTGATGAACCGGCGGACCTTGTATTCGTACTGCTGCACCGGGATGTGGCCGTGCGCGTCGACGATGTTCTGGAGATGGCTTTCGAACGCGGCGACTTGCTCCGTGTTCACATCAGGGTTGTCCATTCGGGACGCGCGGTCGATGGCCTGCTCCGCGCAGACTTGCCCGAATACGAACGCGCCGGTGAGGTGGCCCCGGGACACACAGGCCGTGTCGCCGGCGATGTAGAGACCGGGCACGTTCGACGCGCCGTACTCGTCCACGACGCATCCGGTCAGGCCGTGGCCGCCGCAGAGGAACGTCTCGGTCGGGTGCAGTTCGATGTCGCGCGTGCGGAAGTCGATGCCGCGGCCCTCGAAGAACCGTTGCATGACCGGGCGCTCGGTGGAGAAAAGGATGTCCTCGATTTCCTTGATCTTCTCCTCCGGCAGGTGTTTCATGCGGATGAACACCGGCCCGCGGTTCTCGCGGAACTCTTGGATCATGTTCTTGGGCGCGACCTGTCCCTCCGGCGTCTCGCCCATGAGCGCGTTCAGCACTTTTGCGCCGCGGGTGAGCGTGATGTAGAGCAGGGGGCAGTTGACGTCCTTGATGAGCGGCAGGCTCATGGTGTACTCGAAGCCCGTGAGCTTCGCGCCGGCGCGGAACGCCATCGCGTATCCATCGCCGGTGTTGCCAGGGTAGTCGAACGTGCCGTAGAGGTAGCCGGAGTTGGGCAGGCCGAAGCGCGTGGCTCCGCCGTTGGAGAGGATCACGTTCTTGCTGCGGCAGACGACGGTCTCGCCGGTGCGCACGTTGTACCCGATGGCGCCGGCCACTGCGCCGTCGGTCGTGAGCACCTCGATGCCCATGGTGCGGTTGAGCACGGTGCAGCCGGCGTCGTATGCCTTCGTGGCGATGATCCGCTTCAGTTCCGGCTCCTGCATCGTGACGAGGAACTTGCCCTTGGGGTGCACTTTGAGGCGCTTGTATTGGCCCTCGCCGTCCTTGGGGAAGCACACGCCCCAGTCTTCGAGTTGTTTGAGCAGTGGCATGGACCGCTCAGCCATCGCGTAGCTCGGCGGGCCATCGAGGATGCCCTCGCAGGCCAGGCGCGAGGACTCGACGTACAGCTCGGAGGTGTTGTCCTCTTGGTCCGCGACGATGTTCAGCGCGTCCATGCCGCGGGCGATGGATCCGCTGTAGAGCATGTCGCCCTTTTCGAAGATGACGACGCGTGCTGAGGGGGCGAGTTCCTTGGCGCGTATACCGGCCATGCAGCCGGCGCTGCCTCCGCCAATGATCAGAACGTCCGCACCGATGTGAGTGGTGGGCATGGGCCGTTACTTCCTCCCGTCGGCCGGCTTGAAGGGCTTCGCCTTTCTGGGCTGCGCCGCCCTGACTCTCGCCAGAGCGCCCATCTTCCTCTTGATGTCGGCGAGCGCCCGGCGCAAGAGCCTGTTCTTGGAGCCGAACATGCCCCCCAAGTCCACGCCGCTCTTCTTGACCTTCGTGAGCGCTTCCTTGGCTGGGACGAGTCTGTGGGCCTTCCAATCTTGGAGGCCCTTCTCGAACAGAACTTCCATGTCGGCCTTGAGCTTCTTCTTGGCCGCTTCGGACTGCAACGCGTCAATCTTGGCGAGCGTTTTCGCCAGCTTTCGGCGTTTCCCTCCCAGGAAGCCTCCGAGATCGACGCGGCTGTCTCGAACCTTTGTCAGCTTGGCTTTGGCGTCCTGCAGGCGTCCGGCCTTGAAATCAGCCAAGCCTCGGGCGAACAAGGACTCCATGTCTTGTTGGAGTTGTTTTGCAGCTTTGGTCTTGGCTCGCGTGGCCACCGGTGGGGCAGGCGCCGGAGTCTCTGGCTTGGCCGCTTGGGGCTGGGCATCCTTAGCTGGACGCGCCTTGGGGGCAGAGATCGTGGCTTCCGGTCGCTTGGGCGTGGCCGGCTTGGGTTTATCAATCTCGGCCGTGACCGACTTGGGTGTCGGCCTGTCCACTCTGGGCCGTGCGGCCCTGGCTCTTGCCAGAGCGCCCATTTTCCTGTCGATGTCGGCGAGCGCCCGGCGCAGAAGCTTGTTTTTGGAGCCGAACATGCCGCCCAAGTCCACGCCGCTCTTCCGGACCTCCGTCAGCGCCTCTTTAGCCTCGACGAGTTTGTGGGCCTTCCAATCCTGGAGGCCCTTCTCGAACAGAGCTTGCATGTCGGCGTTGATCTTTTTCCTGGCGGCCTCGGACTGCAACTCGTCGATCTTAGCGAGCGTTTTCGCCAGCTTTCGGCGTTGGCCTCCCATGAAGCCTCCGAGATCGACGTGGCTGTCTCGGACCTTTGTCAGCTTGGCTTTGGCCGCCCACAGATCGCCGGCTTTGAAATCAGCCAAGCCTCGGGCGAAGAGAGTCTCCATCTCCTGCTTGAGTTGCTTTGCGGTTTTGGTTTTGGGTTGCTTGTGCGTAGGCGGAGTGTGGGCGGGCACTCTTGGCTTGGCCACTTCAGGCTTGACGTCCTTGGTTGTGGCCGCCTTGGGGGCAGAGATCGTGGGTTCGGCCGGCTTAGGCTTGGCTGGCTCGGGTGCTGCAATCTTGGACGTGACTAGCTCGGGCGCCGGCCTCTCGGCGGGTTTTCTCTTGGGCCTCCGCTTGGGCTTCTTTTGGCCGGGGACCTTGATGTATTTGATGTCCTTGCCATTGTAGCGTGGCGAGAACATGCTGATGGCGAAGTAGCGGGCAGGCGAGGTGGGGATGTAACGGTAGATGACGCCTTTGGGCACAGTGACCGTCGTGCCGGGGTTGACGCGGTATCGCGTGCCGCCGACCTCGGCGATGCCTTTGCCGTTGAGGATACAGATGACGCGATGATGCTTCTTGAAGTAATGCGGCGGGATTTCGCCGGTCACTTGGCTCACGCAGACCGTAGCGTCTTCGTTTTCGGCAATGCGGGTTAGCTCCCACACCGCGGGATCTTCGGGCTGGCACGCGGCCATGAGCGCTTTGAGTTCGAAGCCTTCCGGCTCGAAGGTCTTCTTGATTGAAAGGCGCATGGGGTCCGGCCCTGCGCAGCCGGCGAGCAGCGCGACGGCCGCAAGACAGCAGAGAGAAGTGAGACGGCGTGTGGAGTGGTTCATGGCGTGGAAGACTGTCGCCAGGCGGCAAGGGCGGCCGTGCCTGGCGCGTATACAGATCAGAGGAGGTAAGGGGGCTCGCTCCCCGGAATCAGTCGAGCCGGGCGAGGTTGGGGTAAGCCAGTTCGAGCGCGGCAACAACGGCTTGCATATTCTGCAAGCGATGGCGCTTCTTACGCTGGCACGATTTGGTCACGACGTTGGCCAAGGCTGGCGGCACACTGGGGTTCAGTTCGCGGACGGGGCTGGCCTGGTCGCCTTGGCCGGCCATGTAGCGTTCGTCGGCCGTGCCCACGATGCCAGGCATGACGGGCGGCAGGAATCGTCCCGTGAGGAGTTTGTAGAACGTGGCGCCCAGGTTGTACACGTCCGTGCGCTCGTCGATGCGTCGGCGCTCGACTTGCTCGGGCGCCATGTAATCGGGAGTGCCGCGGGCGCTGTTGAAGCTGCTGTTAATCTTGCAGCTTAGGCCGAAGTCAATGAGCTTCACGCGCAGATCTGGCATGACGACCATGTTGGAGGGCTTGATGTCCGCATGCACGTAGCCCTTGATGTGCATGAAGCGCAACGCCTTGGCCGCGCGGTAGTAGATGCGCGCGAGTTAGGAGACCTCGAAGCCCTTCAGGTCGTCGAGGTTGGCGCCATCGACGTATTCCATGATCATGTCGAAGCCGATGACCTTGAAAAACCGGCGCCGGGTGCGCAGGCGGTCCACGCGCATGATGCCGGGCGGCGCCGGGTGCCCGCCGGGGTTCTTCTGTAGCACGCGGCCCACGCGGTGCTCGTTCCGAATGTGGCGGAACAGCTTGTCCGCGCGAAGCTTATCCTCGGAGATATGCTTCACGGCAACGATCTCACCGGTTTTGATGTCACGGGCTTTATACACGTCGCTGTTCGCGCCCGTGTGGATGAGGTCGAGCACCTCATACCCCTTGAGAACGAAGTTTGGCATAGTTGCCCTCGATTACCTCCAGTCGGGTTCGATACGCACGAATACCGTTTCATTCCCGCGCAGCACGAGCACGGGCACTGCGGCGTCCTTCTTGTCCCGCACGATCTGGTCGATGGCGCGCTTGAAGTCGTCCACCGTTCGAATCCTCACGTCGCCGACGCGCTGGATCACGTCGCCTGGCCGCAGGCCGCCGAGGCTCGCCCAACTGCCGCGCTGCACGTACGACACGAGCACGCCCATGGTATCGAGGCCGATACGCATCTCCAGCGCGTCCACGAAGGTGATCTCTCGCACGACGAGGCCAAACTGCCTGTTCGCGACCTTCGCCGCCTCATCGGGCTCCTTGGGCGATTCGGACAGGTCGAGCGTCAGCGTCAGGGGTTTCTTATTGCGAAGGATGTCCACCGACACGCGGCTCTTGGGCCCGGTGTCGCGCACCGTCTGCCGGAACGTCGCCAGCGTCCGGTTGGTGTCGTCCGTCACCGGAAGAGTCTTGCCATCGAAGCGCACGATGATGTCTTCTTCCCTGAGGCCCGCCTTCTCCGCGGCGAAGCCTTTGCCGCGAAACACGCGGCTCACAATGATGCCGCTCTTGGCCTTGATGCCGAGCGCTTTGGCAATGTCCTTGGTGAGCGCTTGCATCTCGATGCCGAGCCAGCCCTTCTTCGCCTTCTTCTTGGGCGGGTTCAGCACCTGATGCCAAAACGCGTCGGCCGGCAGCACAAACGCGCCCGCGTTGAGCGTCATGCTCAGCGTGTCGATGCGCGCGCGGTTGTTCCTCCTCGGTGGCCCGGGAGCGACGATACCGATGACGCGGCCGTCCAGGGTCGCGACCGGGCAGCCCAGCATTCGGCGCAGATCCTTGCTCACGCCGATCAGAGGAACCGGCCGCGTCTGGATCGAGTTCACGCGTGCGAGCATGAACGTGGTGGCGTAGTTGTGCGACTGGGGCAACCGGCCGACGGCGATGACCTCTTCCGCGATCTGGGGGCGCACGCCGAGTTGGAAGTGGACCGGCACAAGGCCCGTGCCCTTCATGGTCGCGACCCGCAGAAACGCGAGCCCGCGGTCCTGATCCATGCCGAGGTAGCGGGCCTTCAGGCGCCGGCCGTCGCGCAGCACGACCGCGAGCTGCGTCGGTTTAGACACCACGCCCGATCGGCCGGCTGCGCTGTTGCTGAAGATCGCGCTGTTCACGATGAGCACGCCGTCCTTCGAGGCGACGACGCCGACGGCGTTCCCGATCGCGCGGCGTTTTTGGAAGCCGAGGGAGAGTTCGATGATGAACTCCACGGGCACCACGCTTTGCGAGAGCGACTTCATGACCGCGCGGATCTGCTCGGCTTTTGCGTCTTCACCAGCGACCGCCGCGGAGGCCGTTAGGCTTGCAATCCACACCAGGCAGAGCAATCGTCTACTTCTTTTCTGCATCATACTTCGCTTTGATAACCGCGTACTTTACGGAGTTGCGGCGGTTGAGTTTGATGAACACGGAGGCCGGTTTCTCGGCCAGAATTCGCTTGTACACCTTCTGGAAGTCGTCGAGCGTGCTAATGGGCGTGCCGGCGACCTCGCGCAGCACGTCGTCGGTTTGCACGTCGGCCACGTTTGCGTAACTCCCGGTCTTGACGCCGGACACGACGACGCCCGTGGCGTCTTCGAGGCGCATGTCAAGCACCATCTGGTCGGTAATGTCCTTGATGGTGATGCCCCACTCCCTGCATTCCATGTCCTTGCCCGTGAGCCTCCCCATAGCCACGGTCTTGGCATGAAGCGTCAGGGTCGCGCCGTCGCGCACGATCTTAAGCGTGACCGAGCGCCCCACAGGGGTGTCCGCCACCATCTTGGCGATGGCGGGCGTGTCCTCGATGAAGCGCGCAGACGTGGGCTGGCCCTCGTACTGCACCATCACGTCGCCGACTCGCAGCCCAGCCTTCGCGGCGGGCGAGCCCGGCGCGATGTTGCCGACGAGCACGCCTTTCTGGTCGCGCGCCGCGCCGATCTCCTCCATGGGCTGGAACTCGATGCCGAGCCAGCTCCGGTCCACCCGGCCTTTCGCCACGAGGTCGCGCACCACGTCCTTGACGATGTCGATGGGAATCGCAAAGCCTAGGTTGTTGGCGAAGCCGACGATGCGCGCGTTGATGCCGACCACCTCGCCGTCGAGGTTCACGAGCGGGCCGCCGCTGTTGCCGGGGTTGATCGCGGCATCGGTCTGGATCCACGTGTTGAACAGGCCCGTCTTCTCGCCGGTGGGGAGGCGGGCCTTGTCGGACAAGTAGCGCTTGGGGTTGCTCACGATGCCGGCCGTCATGGTGCGCGACAACGCCATGGGGCTGCCGAACGCGAACACGATCTGGCCCATAGTGAGCTTGGCCGATTCCCCGAGCTTGGCTGGCTTGAGGCCGTGGACCTTCATGTCCCGCTCGGAGATCTTAATGCCCGCGATGTCCGTGAGCGCGTCGCCGCCGATGAGCTTGGCCTCGACACGTTCGCTGTTGTAGAGCGTGCAGATGACGCGGCTCGCCTTGCCCGCGACGTGGTAGTTCGTGACAATGTGGCCTTGGCCGTCGAAAATGATGCCGCTGCCAATAGACTCACGGTTTTGCTTGACGCCGCCGCTGTAGACCTCGGACACCGGCCGCACGTTGACGAGCGCCTTGATGACTTTGGCCTTGGCCTGCAAGTTCGCGCGTTCGAGCGCCTTGGCCACGGATTCGGCGCCGGTGGCAGCGGGCGTGGGCAGGTAGCAAATCGCCGCCAGCGCGACAGCGGTTGGAAAGAGTTTGGTCTTCACGGAACCTCAGCTTCTTTGCCAGAGACAACGGACTCGCCGCATCCGCCGCAGTTTCCTAACTGCGACAAAGAACGCGAACAAGACAGTGTAGCAGAGCGGAGCGGGGGGGGTCAATCGGTTCGCGCCGGGAGTTTCTGGAATAGGGCCGGCACGAACCCACGCGGCGGCCATATGCAACGTCTTTACGCCAGTGGGGCTGCTAGACCGTGCGCCTCCGCCGGTCAAGGTGCGACTGCAACATCATCTGCGCGGCCGCGGCGTCGGCCTTCTGCGCGCGCTGCTTGCGTGTGAGCCCGGCCTGCTTCATGAGGGTGTGCGCCCGCGCGGTCGTGAGGCGTTCGTCGATGAACTCGACCGGCAGCCCTGCGCGTTCGCGCAGTTCTTCTGCAAATGCCTGCACGCGTTCCGCGGCCGGCCCCAGCGACCCGTCCATGTTTTTCGGTAGGCCTATCACGATCTCAGTCGCGTTGTGCTCCTCGGTGAGCCGCGCGATCGCCTCGACCGGGTCGCCGCACTCGCGCCGGTCGAGCGTAGGCAGGCCGTGCGCGAACAGCCCCTCCCGGTCGCTCACCGCGAGGCCGATACGTCGTTCGCCATAATCAATGCAGAGGATGGGCATGGCGGAGATGGTTGATGGTTGATGGTTGATGGCCGTCGCGGAGCTTCTATTGCGGCGTCTGTCTCAGCGGGTGATGACCACGCAGCCTACGTCCCGCGGGCCAAGCGTGAGCGCGATGGCGAGCTTGCCGTCGCGGATTGGCGGCTTCAGCTCGCGGCCTTGCCAAGCGTCGTAGATGCGTGTGCGGCCGCCTGGGTTGCCGTAGCGGTTCTGCCACTCAGAGAGTTCGCGCAAAGCGATGGCCAGGACTTCGCCGCGCACGGTCCGATGGCGCGCGTTGTAGAGCGTATAGACGACCTTGCGGCCCGTGCGGAAGCGGTTCGCATACACACCACCCATTTCTGTCTGCACGAGCGGTGTCACATCCTCCGAGGTGAACGCGTCCCGATGCTCGCGCAGGATCGCGTGGCACTTGCGGATCGCGGCGCGCGTTTGCGGCCAGAACCACTTCGTGGGCTGGCCTTCGAGCCAGATGCCTTCGCCGTTGAAGAACGTCCACTTCACCCCCTCGGCCCACGACCCGGTGGGCCGGTCGCACACGAGGATCTCGAACGTCTTGAACGACGGCACTGCGAAGCGCAGCGGGTGGATCGGAGCAAGCGGCCGCGAGTAGCGGCAGGAACGCATGTGGTACGTGAAGCTGCCGTCCATGATCTGCGAGTTGAAGTCGCACGGCGCCTCTTCGCCATAGAGCACGACGTCCTGCTTCACACCGTTGATGCGCTCGCGCACCATCTTCGACAGCCCGCGCTCGCCGAGCATGGAGTAGCCGGGCACAGGGTGCCCGTGGTCGGGGCTCCAGCAGTCCTTGTTCGGCCCGGCGAACCCAAACTGGTCGAGGTACATGCCGTCCACGTCCAGCTCGCGCACCTTGGCCGCGTACGTGCTCGCCTGCACCTCGCGCCAGTCGGGCTGCCACGAGCACATGAACATCTCCGTGCTGTCCGGCCAGTAGCGCGGCCGGCCGCGGCGGTCGATGAGCTGCCACTGCTTGCCGTGCGCTTGGCCGAGCTTGCCCTTCTCTTGGAGCAGGTAGCCCTCGATGTAGAGCCCCACCGGCACGCCGGCTTTCTGCACGCCGGCGATTGCGGCCTTGAGCGCGGGCAGCCCGCCCTTGAAGTAGTCGTATGGGTTGTAGTCTCCGGTGCGGCCGTAGATGCGTCCGTACTTGCCGCAGTAGCCCCAATCGAAGAGGTGCAAGTACTCCATGCCGCCGAAGCGCTCTTTAGCTTCGGCGAGCGCGTCTTCGAGGTGGAACTTGCCGGCCTTCGTATCGTAGAGCGCACCCCACGTGCGCAGGAAGCGCTGCCGGAAGTTGAACGCGTCGCGCCACCACTTGGGCCGCGGGCCCAGGGGCTTGTACCAGGTCTTTAGCCACTCCTTGTAGCGTCGGAAGCCCTCGTGCCAGTCGCCTTGGCTCAGCCCGACGACCGTGCGCGCCGCGACGAGCTTCTCGCCCGGCGCAATCTCCTGCTCAGGATAGTCGAGCGAGAGCATCATGCCTTTGTGGCTCTTCTCAAGCACGTAGTCGCGCATCGCGCCCGCGGTGTCTTCCGTGAGCACGTAGAGGCCCGAGCCGGCCACGGGGTTGAACGCGGCCATGAACTGGAGCGGGAACATGCCGCCGTAGCGCGTCTTGAGGAACACGGGCCGGTTGTGGAAGTGCCACCCGCGCTTGGGGTACACGTAATAGTTGTTCTTGAGGTCTTTGCCGAGCGTGAAGTAGCCGATCCTGGGCCCGGCGAGCCCGAGCTTGAGGGCCTTGCCAGACAGGTTCTCGATGGCCGCGTCGAAGGTGATTTCGATGTAGGACGTGGGGCCTACGCTCACGACGAGCCGCCATGCCGGGCCGCCGCGCGTCTCGTAGATCAAGCGCGCCTTGGGCGCGCCGCGCTCGACCTCGTAACGGACGACCATTTGGTCCTCCGGCACGGGCTTGCCGTTGACGCGGACCTCATAGAGGGACGCGCCCTGGCCGCGTTTGAACAGATCGTCGTCAGGGATGCCATTGTGCAAGCGCTCCAGGCGCGGCGCCGGCGTGTTGTCGATCGCCCCTTCGACCGGCCCGCTCCGCCACGTGAGCCCGTTGGAGCCGGCCTGCACGCCTGACGGGACGTCGAATCGCATGCCACGCCTGACCTTCGGCCGCATGGCCGGCCACTCCTCAGCCGCGTCCGCGAACAGCCGCGGCCCGGTGCGCCGCGTCGCGGCTACGACCACGAACCCCGCGCGGTCGGTGTTGTCCACGAGCACGACGCGGTCGAGCCGCTTCGAC
>JAJRTI010000376.1 GCA_024278415.1 Planctomycetota bacterium
AACGCCTACGGCGTAGCGACATGAGGCGCCGGACCCCGGGCAAGGGATGCATCCACCGAGAGTCGCGGCAGACAGAATTGGCAGACATTGCCCAACCTGTGCGCCGGATTGGGTAAACGAACTTGCGGGACGCGACACTAGGCTCTCGGAGTGTCGGTCAGCGGGGGGAGACGAACGCGACTTCGGTCATCCAGGTCAGGTTCGGCCGTCGCGCGTGATTGCCGCCGGCCGGAACCCAGATGAGGACACGATCGCTTCTGCGCGGCGGGAACGAGTGCTTGCTCGTCTGCGCTTCGGGGTTCTCTTGCACGCGCAGTGCGCGCTGCCAGGCCTTGCCGTCCCAAGTCATGATGTCGTAGCGCTGCGACGTCCAAAACGTCTCGCGGTAGTGGGCCCACGAGATGTCAAGACCGGCCACGACCCGCGGCTTGGGGAAAACGAAGCAGACCCAGTGGTCGGCGTCGGTCTCCGCCGATGCCCACGTGCATCCGTACGTCGTGGCGCCGGGCGTCTGGAGCTTCCCGTCGAGCAGGCACTCGACGTTCTCGTATCCCTTGTGGATGGAGTCGCAGAAGATCTTCGTGCCATCGCCGGCGACCGAAGCGGGCTTGGACAACTCGATAGCCGGCGGAGAGGTCACGGTGTACGTGAGCTGGACTTCGAGGTCATCGTCGTCTGGCGCAAAGTCGTCGCAGTGAAACGTGATGCGCCTCGTGCCCCATGCCGCGGCGCCAGCGAGGGCTTCGGGATCGGCCAGGATGCGGGCGGCGCGAGGATGTGCCGTGTCTTGGATAAGCTGGAGGGGGCGGTCGCCCGGCCTCACCACGCGGCCATCCACCTCTGCACGCACCGACGCGGGGTCGATGGGGTTGAGGTCGTCCGCGACGTGCAACTCGACCGAGCGCGGCGGGGCGTCTATCCAGCCGAGGCGGATGTCGCTGTGCAGCGCGGCAGGCTTGCCGTCGACCAGGATCTTCAACAACTGGGGCGGCGCGGCGTCATTGGCGTTGAGCCACTTGGGCTTGTTTACAAGCACGGTCGTGCTTCCGCCGGCCATCTGATCAGGCGAGAGTGTGAATGTGAGGACGCCGCCGGCCTGCTGGGCATGAAGCAAGGGCGCCCACCGGCCCGACGCGTCGCGGTAGAGATGCTCGCCTGAGCGGCCAGGCGCGGGCAGCGAGAGTGTGACAGCCGTGGTGGCCCGAACGCGATAGCGTGCACCGGCTTTGGGCGCTGCGGCGAGCGTGGGGACGATGGCCAAGACGAGGCAGCTTGAGATCAATCGCATGGTTCGCATCCGTGTGAGTGCGTCTGAAGGGGAGTTTGAGTCTAACGACCGCACCCGGACGGCGTCAAGGCTGGCAATGGGCGCTGGCGGGGACACGGGCCTCGCGGGCGGTGTGCCGCCCTGGATTCTGGCGTGCCATCACCATGCGCGTTTGCTAAAATCGTCGCCTTGTGAGCATCTCGGTTTTAGAGGCCCTATTAATTGGAGACAGATATGAGAGCGACGAGATTGCTGGGCTGCATGGCCGCGGCGACTGCTGTGGCGATGGCTGCTGCCGCGGCGAGTGAAGCAGATGTGAGCGCCTTGACCCAGGGCGTGAAGGTCATCAACACGGGCGGCTTGCCCGGGCCGTTGGGCGTGTTTGGAGACAAGGCCTTTGCGGTCGCGGTTGGCCAGACGAAGGGCCGCTCGCCTGTGCAGTTGCCGCTCGTCGCGGCCGCGCGGTTTGGCAAGGGCCGGGCCGTGGCTTTTGGCAAGGACGGGTTCTTCTCGGCCGGCGTGTTCGAGATGGGCGACACCGGGCAGATGATCGAGAACGCGATCCGCTGGGCTGCTGGGACGAAACGCAAGCCCAAGGTGGGCGTGCAAGCGCGAAAGGATATTGTGCCCGTATTGGCCAAGCGAGGATTCGACGTGAGGGCCATCGGAATCGCTGACCTGAACAAGGTGGACGTGGTCATTGCGCGGCCGAATCGATGCAGCGATGCGGAGATCGAGAAGCTCGCGGCGTTCGTGTCCAAGGGCGGCGGGCTGCTCGCAGGCGAGTTGGGCTGGGGATGGCTGCAACTGAACCCCGGCAAGACGCTGAGCCGTGATTTCAAGGCGAACAAACTCTTTGCTCGCATGGGCATCGTTTGGATCGGCGGGATGGCCAGCAGGACCGCGAAGAATGGCTTCGAAGTCGGCGGCGACATCTCGCCGCTCGTGAACTGCTCGGACGCGCTCGAGGCCGCGATCGCCCACGACGCCAAGCGCCGCAAGTTGTCGAAGAAGCAGCTCCAGCAGGTAACGGCCGTACTGTTGGGCACGCTGCAGGCGCTGCCTCCGGATGACGCGATCCTCATGCCGCGGATCGAGAAGCTGCGCAAGATGAAGCGGGCCAGCTTGCTGCCTGCCCCCAGGAAGCCCCTCAAGAATGAGCATGTGCTCGCGCGGCTGTTGCTCACGCTCGAGCTGCGCGAGGACATGGCCAAGCCGGCCGACCAGGTCGAGGCGCACCCAGCCGCGGCCGCATTCCCAGGCGCGACGCCGGCGGACGCCGAGACGGTGAGTCGTACCCTCGAGATCGACACGTCGGTGCCGAGGTGGCACAGCACCGGCCTCTACGCGCCGGCGGGCAAGCATATCACGGTCTCCGTGCCGACCCCGGTCGCCAAAGCGAGCGCACAGAGGCGCCGGGGCAACCCGAACGCGCTGAAGGTCCGCATCGGCACCACGACCTGCCGATTGTGGAGCAAGCCGCGGTGGCATCGCTGTCCGGAGATTACGCGCGAATTCCGGATCGACAAGCCCAGGACGCTTGCCGCGAATGCGTTCGGCGGGCTCGTGTATATCGTGGTCCCAGACAAGTGCGCGCTGGGCAAGGTGAGCGTGACGATCGACGGCTGCGTCGAGGCGCCGTACTATGTGCTGGGCGAGACTTCCCTGGAGGACTGGCGCAAGACGGTGCGCCACTACCCAGCCCCCTGGGCCGAGCTGGCCGGCAAGAAGGCGATCTTGACTGTGCCCTCGGCCAGAATCCGGAAACTCGATGACCCGGAGAGGTTGATGAAGCTGTGGGACCGGATTCAAGACACTTGCGCGGAACTGGCGCAGTGGAAACCCGGGCGGCGGCGTTTCGCGCAACGCTACTGTGCGGACGTCCAACTTTGTGCGGGATACATGCACGCCGGCTACCCCATTATGATCCCCACGAGCACCGCGGGAAAGCTGGTCGACTACGATCACTTGACCCAACAAGGCGACTGGGGGTTTTTCCACGAGACAGGCCACAACCACCAGAGCCGGGACTGGACGTTTGGCGGAACGGGCGAGGTGACGGTGAACTTGTTCTCGATGTATCTCTTCGAGAAGATCGCCGGGGTCAAGCCAGGCGACCCCAAGGGCCGGATGCAGAAGGAGGGCATCAAAAAGCAGGTACGGCAATACTTCGCCAAGCCTCGCGATTTCTCGCAGTGGAAGCGCAAGCCGTTCCTCGCTCTCTACATGTACTACCAGATGCAGCAGGGGTTCGGATGGGACGCGTTCAAGAAAGTCTTCGCGGAATACCGTGACCTGCCTGCCGCCGAGCGGCCGAAGAACGACGACCAGAGGCGCGACCAGTGGCTCGTGCGCTTCTCGCGCACCGTGGGCCGAAACTTAGGGCCATTCTTCGAGGCATGGGGCGTGCCCACGTCGGCCAAGGCGAGAGCGTCGATCAAGGGATTGCCCGTGTGGATGCCAGAGGGGTTCCCGCCGAGCAATCAGGGATGAGCGTCCAACCCTTGACCTGGCCTCCGCGGCCGCGACCGCATCGTGCTCGCTCATGTGATCCCTGATCCCTCGCCTGATCGATCACGCCCAAGCCAGACGGCAGAGCAGAACGAAAACGGGGCCTGCGATCTCTCGCAGGCCCCGTGCTTTTCCTGCCAGTAGGGTGCTGGCCGGCTCAGGCTCTGCTTCTAGGCGGGGCCATTGCCGTTGCCGTTGCCGTTGCCGTTGCCGTTGCCGTTGCCGTTGCCGTTGCCATTGCCGTTGCCATTGCCGTTGCCGTTGCCGTCACCATTACCCGGGTTGCTGGGGTCGTCGCGGCCGGGATCATTGCCGTTGCCGTTGTTGCCGTCATCATCATCGTGCGTGCCATCGCCGTGGTCGCGGTCGTCGGTGCCGTCGCCGTCACCCATACCGTTATCATCGCCACCGCCGCGGTTGCCGCCATCGTCTTCTCGCGGGGGGGTGATTCGGATGTGCCTGTAATTGGGGTTCAGCGGGCACCGCCGGCAATGGCGCGTGCCGTAGCAATGCCGCACGCAGTGCAAGCCGCCGACCGGCGCGGCTTGCGTGGTCGTGGAGTCGCCGACTGCCAGTTCCTGAACGACGCTGCGGATGCGATCCTGCACCCACACGTGGCCTCGGGCAACAGATACGTCTGTCTGCGTGCCACTGGCGCTCGTGGTTACTGTGAAGATCGTACCACGCACGCCGCAGACCGCGCTGGGAGTGACCACCTCAAACTTGGAGCCGGGTGTAACGGAGCAGTTGATCTGGCCATCGCCGGTAACTCGCACAATGCTGTAAAGCGTCCCATCGGCCATGCGGAAGGATTCGACGACTGAGAGGCCGAAGTCCGATGTGGCGTTCAGGATGTCGACGCGGCTGCCGTCCGCAAATTGCACGTTGCCCGATGTGATCGCGTTGTCGCCGGTCGTATCTGCTGGCGACACCTCTGATCCGTTGACCACGACCTTGCCAGGGCGGAGGTGCTCGACCGATCCGTCAGCAAACAGCGAGGCCACTTGGTTCGAGCCGCGGTGGCGGGGGCACCCAAGCGAGAAGAGCGGCTCGCCGTCTGGGGATTTGCGGCGCACGTAGTATGCCTGGTAGCTATCCACCGCGTCCGGGCGGTCCAAGGGGCAGCGGAACACGCGGCTGTTGGTGGGCAGATAGCCCTTGAGCGACTCAGGCAAGTTGGCGCTCGGACTGTCGCTGGGGAACGTGCGATGCTCGTTGTAGAACATCTGGAGCGCGTGGCAGATTTGCCGCTGATTGTTCATGCACTGCGTCACGCGCAGCGTGGACCGTGCCTTCGACACCGTGCTCATGCTCAACGAGGCGACCGTACTAACGATGACGAGGCTCACCAGCATCTCAGTCAGCGTGAAACCCCGACAGTTTGAGCGATGATTCATAACGACAGCTCCTTACACCAGAACACCCGACGGAACGCGCGGCTGTCGCACTCTGCGACAGGGTACTCGCACGGGCCTGAGGAAGCAACGTCGATGCCAAAGTGCTTCGCCCCAACAGAACTCGGCACGTTTCTGCGGCCGCGCCCAAAATGTGGTCCCGCTTGCGCCTACACCATTGGTCTAACTATCGCCAGAGTCAAGACCTGAGCCGACAAGACCTACACGCGATGGCCTTGGCGGATCTCGTGTGCTCATGCTCCGCCAAGGCCGATCTTCGCTCTCGCACATGGCCCACCATCGCGCGTCCGTCTCAGTCTGAAACATGCCTCACAGAATCAAAACCGCCCTCAGAAAACCTCTGGCCTCACCAGCTCCCCGCGGGATTGTGTGCGGCAATCGCGATAGTCCCCATAGAAGTTCGTGTTGCAGTCGAGCCACAGCGTGATGCGATGCAGCTCCTCTGCCGTCAGCTTCACCTCATGGTGGCCTTTGCTCAGCATCTGATACAGCTTTGATCCGTGCGCCCCAACGCTGCCTGCGATGGACCGAGACCCACCGCCGGACTTGCGCCGAATGGATCCGTTGCCGCCGTGCAGCGCGTATCCGTAGCGGCTGAGCACGCGGAACGATTGGGACCAGCCGTATCGGCCGGAGTCGGCTGCGCTCAGGTCCGGGGCTTTCTTTTCCTTGGCATGGCAGCCGACGCACTTGCGGTCAATGACCGGCTGCACGAGAGCCGGGTAGAGCAAGGGGTACGATCCGGAAACATCGGGTTTGAGCTTCGACGCAGGCCGACGCAGGGCGAGAGGCATCTTGCGGCCATGCCGCGGCGTGCGGTTCTTGCGCTCGTGGCATCCCAAGCAGGTCAGGCGTTCGCCCGCGTGCGCGTACGTTTCGGATCGCATGGACTGCACGGCCATGCCGCGTTCGTCGAGGGCTTGGAAGTAGACCGGCACGTGCGCGGGCAACTCGAAGTGCGCGCTCCCATCAGCCGCCACCGGCGCGGTTCCGAGCACGCCGCGAGCGAGCGACTGGCTCGCCGCGCCGATCATGGGCTGAGAACTCTTTGGTGTGGTCTTGGGGAAGAGTTGGATCACGCGTAGCGCCTTGATCCGCGTGCCTTTCGGCCACTCGAAGTCGCTCTCGTACACGTTGACGACGGCTACGGTCGCCTTGGCGTTGCTTGCCGCGTTGCAGTCGTCGTGCATGCGGGGCAGCCTCGCCGGCTTGGGCCGGGCGCGCAGCGGGATGGGGTCGAGGCACGGCGCGTTAGGGTCGCGGTAGATCAGCTCGCGGTTCCCGAAGCTGTCGATGAGGTAGAGGCCGTAGTGCCGGCCGTTGGGGTCGTACACGCACAGGTAGTAGTCCTCGCTGAGCGGCCATGGACTGCCGTACACCTGGCCGCCGGAGGGCAACTCGGCCTCCGGAAAAGGCACGTCGGGCGTGACGCGCTTGAGCTGCGACATGGAGCCGTCGTCCGCGGGCCGGTGGTCGATGAGCACGAGGGATCCATACGCCTGGCCGTGGTGCGGCGCCGCGACCGCGACGTAGCGCTGCGAGCCGGGCACCGCGCGGATGGACATCTCCATCCACGGCCTCGACTCGCGCACCTTGGGGTAGTTGCCGTGGAAGCTGCGCGGGTCGCGGCCGTCGGGATACGTGAGCCAGATGTGGTGCGCAATGTCGGAGTCCCGGTCCACGTAATCCCAGCGCGTGTAGCAGAGGAGTCCGTTGCGGTCGACACTGGGATGCCACTCGTTCGTCTCGTGGAGGCTCAACGCGTGAATGTTGCTCCCGTCCGCGTTCATCTCGTGGAGTGTGTACGTGGGCACCGGCCGGCCGTGGCACCGGCCAAAGCCGCCGCGGCGCTCGGACACGAAGACGATGCGGCCGTCAGGCATCCAGCAGGGATCGAAGTCGTTCCAGCGGCCATCGGTGAGTTGCGTGAGGCCCGCGCCGTCCGCGTTCATCTTGAACACGTGGTACGTGCTCTTGGGCGACCATTTGTATCTTGTGCGCTCGCCTTCCGTGTACGCGAAGAGCAGCCTCTTCGCGTCGTAGCTGAGATCGAGCGACATGAACGAGCCGGGCTTGAGCGCGCGGCCCTTGAAACGGCCGTTCTCGGGCTTCGCGTCCTTGAGCAGATCGCGCACCTTCGGCCGGGCGCTCCAGCAGTCCTCCAGCACATAGAGCCCGCCGCCAGCCCGCGCGTTGAATCCGAAGTACTGGTCGCACATGTGGCTGTAGGTGGACCGATGGTGCGTGAGGAACACGATACGGTCGAAATCGAGGAGCGGGTTCTTGAACGCGATGCGCCGGCGCAGTTTGCAGGCGCGCACGAACAAGCCCCAGCGCTCTCCCGCGTTCTCCACAGGCGTGCGCGCGCGACTTGCCGCGAGGGCTTTGAGTTCGGCTGCCTCCTTCGAGAGGTCCGGCGCGTCCGTAATGGCTTGCAGATCGCGCAGCAGCGCGGCTGTGCGACGCAGCACCACGTCGAGCGGGTCGCGGTCGCTTTTGGCGACCAGCGCGTCCGGCCGCAGCGTTTGTGCGCGAATGGCCTCGTCTGAGTATCGGAACCGCAAACGACGCGTCTTGTCGCCGCGGAGTTGGGTTTGGATGTGGTTGAACTCGTCCATGAGCTGCACGGACGCGTCAGGGAAGTCCTTGTAGATTTGCCCCAGGAACTCGCGGCGCTTGTCCTCCTCGGAACGGGCCGGGTAGAAGGTCGAGTAGATCTGCTTGCCTCGTGGATTGGTATCGATGCGATAGAGGAGTTCGTTGCGGCCGTCCTGGAGCGGCAGGTTGATGGCGAGCCGGTCTTGGGAATGCCTGGCTTTGTCCCGGGACGCGATCTGCTTGCCGTTGAACCACACCGTGATGCGGTTGCTGTACATGATCTTGACGAGCAGCTTGTGCGCGCCCTTAGACTCGAGCGTGCCCCACACATAGAGCGCGCAGGGCGTGGCCATGCGCGGCTTGATGAACTGATTCATGTTGTGCCGCCGGTTGCGGTTCAGCGGTTTCCAGATCTTCGTCCAGCCTACCTCCGCCCCGGCGAGGCCCTTGTACGTCGCGTTGAGGTCCACCGATTTTGTGCCGTCGTAGGACGTGTCGTCGTGCTCGAAGGGCCCCAAGATGTACCAGTCGCCCGTTTTGGGGATGGACGCGCGGTAGGCCTCCAGCGATACGTTGAGCGTCTCGACCGGCGTGGCCTTCTTCACGTACCCCGCGGGCTGGCCCCAGCCGACGGCCGCGGCCCACGCAAGCCATGCTAGATACACACCACGCGGCATTCGCCACTCCTATCTCGGGCTCCACCTCGGCTCATGACATCCTATGACTCCGCGGCTCGTGCGTCAACTCGGCCTACTCGGGCACGACCGGCGGCCGGTTGCGCCCGCTGACGGACACGTAAATGCACGGCCCCAACACCAGACACGCGCCGATCCAACTCTGAAGGGATATGTTTTCGTGGAAGATCAGCGCCCCCAGGATGACGTTCAACACGGGGGTGACGAACGTGAAGATTGTGCCCTCCGTGGCCAGTATGACCTTGTAGGAGTACGTGAACATGAGTTGGCCCACCAACGCGAGCAAACTGACCCCGAGCACGATCAGCCAGCCCTTGGCGTCGAAGTCGAAGCTGCGGCTCATGGCCGGGCCGGCCGCGATCATGACGCCGAACGCGCACATGGACAGCAGAATCGTGTACGACGAGTCCGTGCGCCGAAGCCGGCGGACGGACGTGACCGCGATGCCGCCCATGACCGCGCCGGCGAGCGCGATGAGCTTGTACGTGAGGTCGCCGGAGATGCCCTTGATGAGGTACACGCCCGTGAACGCGACGAGCATGGCCGCCCAAATGCTCCAGTGGGGCCGCTCCTTCAGGAACAGCCACGCGAAGATGGACGTGAAGATGGGGTAGGAAAAGGAGAGCACCGAGCCCTGCGCTAGGCCCATATGGTTGATGGCTTTGAACAAGCAAAGCACCGCACCGCCGCCCATGACCCCACGCACGATCAACAGCGGCCAGTTCACCGGGCGCAGACGAATCCATCCGCAGAGATGCGCGAGGACGATGACCACCACGCCGAACGTGAACCGCGCGAAGGTCGCCTCCACCGCGTGGCCCGCGCCCAGCGCCTTCACGCACATGGACATGAGCGAGAAGCACACGGCCGCGGAGAACAGGAGGGCGTAGCCTTGGATTCGGCCGGATGAACGCAAGGAGGCCCCTTAGAACTTCTCAAGGAATTGTTTCGCGTGCATCACGCCCGCAAGCGGGTCGTCGCTGTCGCGCAGTTCGATCGTGTAGAAGCCGTCGTACCCGATGCTGTCCAGCGACGCGACATACGCGAGCCAGTCCACGTCGCCGTCCCCCAGCCGCGTCTCGCGCCGGCCGCCGTCCGGACTGTGCGCACCGTCCTTCGCGTGCGTGTGAACGATATAGTCCTTGAGCGCGAACACGCCGGCCACGGGATCGAAGCCGCCCATGGCAAGGTTGCCGGGATCGTAGTTGACCTGAATGCCGTCGGTGTCGAGCGAGCCAATAAACTGCGCGAGCCGCGCCGGGTCTTCCGCGCCGGTCTCGGTCGCGAGCCGGCGTTCCATGTTTTCCGCGTAACGTCCCACTTCGTTGAGCGCTTCGGCCATGACGGCCCACGTCGGGCTCTCTTCGTCGTCGGGCACGCGGCCGATATGCGTGCAGACCACAGGCACCCGCAGTTCCGTGGCCAGGTCGATGATGCGCATCATGCGGCCCACGACTTCGTCGATCCGGTCGGGGTTGGCGAACCCGCCCTGGCCGAAGTTGCCGCCGAGAGCGGAAATGTCGAGCCCGCACGACCGCGCGGTGGACATGAGATCGCGGCGTCCGCTGCGGTCGAGGTTCTCCGGAGCGAGTTCGCCGCTTGTCACGTCGATCTGCACGCCGGACAGGCCCATGCGGCCGGCCATCTTCATGCCCTGGCGCACGCCAAGGCGCAACGTCTCGACGACGACTCCAATGCGAAGGCGAGGCATAGGTTACTCCTGAACTACACGTTTTACCCGTGGCACACTACGAACGCGAGGCCACGAACTCCACGATCTCCCGCGCGGCATTGGCAGACGCGCCGGGCTGCGCCACGCGCCCGCGCAGGGCCTCCAAGTCGGCCACGGCCTGCGCGTAGAGCGCGGGATCCTGGAGGAACTGGATCGCAGACGCGGCAATGCCGTCCGACCGCGGCTGCGTGAGGATGTGCTCCGGCGCGACTTCCTTGCCGGCCAACACGTTCGCCAAGCCGATCCATGGCGTGCGCACAAACGGCCGGGCGAAGAAGTAGAACAGAGGGTTGACGTAATAGATGATCACCATGGGCTTGGCGAAGTACGCGACTTGTAGCGTGGCCGTGCCGGACGTGCAGAGCGAGAGGTCGGACGCGGCGATCACTTCCGACGCCAAGCCGATCTCGTAGTGATACTCGACTCCCTCGCGGGCCATGATGCGCCGGATGCGCTCCTCGTGCTCCGGCCCGGCGCAAGCGATGCAAAACTGCACGTCGCCGACCTCGGACTCGATCGCGCGCGCGGCGCCGATGAGAATCGGCAGCAGGTGCTCGATCTCCTGCTTGCGGCTACCCGGCAGGATCGACACCATGCGCTTGCCTTCGGCCGGTTTGCAGCGCGCGACCGCGGCCTCGTCGAGCGGCTTGTGGACCAATTCGTCGAAGAGCGGATGGCCGACGTACGCGGCCTCGACGCCGTGGCGCTGGTAGAAGTCGACCTCGAACGGATAGATCACCAACACCTTGTCCACCCAGCGTCGTATCTTCTTCACGCGCCACGCGCCGTGCGCCCAGATTTGCGGGCTGATGTAGTAGACCACCGGGATGCCGAGCCCATGCGCGGCCTTGGCGACCGGCAGGTTGAAGCCGACGGAATCGCACAACACCACCACGTCCGGCCGGTCGCTTCTGAGGATCTCGACGGTCTCTCGGAATATGCCGCGCAGTTCAGGAATACGTTTGAGCGACTGGAGAAACATCACCGCCTTGTGCACGGTGTTGTGGTCGAGTTGCATGCCGGCCGCGGCCATGCGCTCGCCGCCGAGGCCGCGTATCTGTGCGTGGGGCGCCAGCTTGAGCAGCTCGGCGATGAGGTTCGCCGCGTGCGTGTCGCCGGACGTTTCGCCCACGCTGAAGAAGACCTTCATCCGGCCGGCCCTCCCAGGAAGTAGGCGAGCAGAGCCACCGCGAAGGGCAGCGGACTCAGCAGCCAGGCGAACGCGAGCCCGTACGCCATGTCGGTCGTGAACGCTCCGAACCACACGTCGATGGCGAGGAGCACAACCGCGAGTGCCGGGATGCCGACGCCGATGAGGACGACGAACCAGAAGAGGATCGGCATGTCCGGCTGCACGAGTTCGGCGCCCAGCCACACGCATTGCGCCCAGTACGCGACAGCCGCTGCAACGCACACGTAGGCCCACGCACGGTAGTACGCGACCGCGGCCAGCGCGAACGTCGCGAGCGCGGTGAGGAAGATGATCCGGGGGTCCATCGGGGCCCGTTCCTGGGCAAGTTGACAGCCTATGGGGAAGCTGGTATTGTGCCGCGCCCCGGCAGCGAAGTCAAGAAAGGGCGACGCCCCCTTACGTGTGGGAAAACGGAACGATCCGTCTGATCCGTCTGATCAACGCCCGCTCACCCGTGGGAAAATGCTGAAAAACGGAGCCCCCAGACAATGACCCATCGCGAACGCATCGCCGCCGCACTCGCCCATCGCGAGCCCGACCGCGTGCCGATCGATCTCGGCGCGTCGGAGTCGTCCGGGATCATGGGCATTGCCTATAACCGGCTCAAGCAGCGGCTTGGCGTCGAGGGGCGAACGCAGATCTATGACCTGTCGCAGATGATCGCCAAAGTCGAGCGGCCGGTGCTGGAGGCCGTGGGCGCGGACGCAATGCCATTGCTCATCGAGCCGCGGGAGTGGAAGCCGTGGGCCCTCCAGGATGGCTCGCCAGCCGAGATCCCAGCCAAGCTGAACATCGAGCGCCGCAGCAACGGCGACCTTGAGATCGTGGCGGATGACGGCACGGTCGTGAGCCGTTGCCCGGCTGGGAGCGTGTACTTCGATTGTGTGTGCCACCCGCTCGCGGACGCGACGACGGTCGAGGAGATCGATGCCGGCCAGCCGCATTTCGAGTCGTTCGATTGGCCCGCGTGCTTCGACGAGACGTACGACGACTTGGCCGCGAACGCGAAAGACCTGCACGAGAACACCGACTACTTCATCGTGGGCAACCTGTGGGTCCACGTGTTCGCATCGGGCCAGATTCTCCGCGGGTTCGACACGTTTATGATGGACCTGCTCGCGGACAAGCCCCTTGCGCACCGGCTCATGGAGCGCCAAGTCGACGCGTACATCGAACGTGCGGACCAGTACGTCGACGCGGTGGGCCCGTACGTGGACATTATCCAGGTCAACGACGACCTGGGCATGCAGAGCGGCCCGCAGCTTCGCCCGGAGCTGTACCGTGAGATGGTGAAGCCGCACCACGCGCGGCTATGGCGCCACATCAAGGAGCGCAGCGGCAAGCCGCTACTCCTGCACTCGTGCGGCTCGGTCTACGACCTCATCCCCGACCTGATCGAGATGGGCATCGACGCGCTGAACCCGGTCCAAGTGTCCGCGGCGAACATGTACTCGAAAAAGCTGAAGGACGAATTTGGCTCCGAGATGACTTTCTGGGGCGGCGGTTGCGACACGCAAGCCGTGCTCGCACGCGGCACACCGCAGGAAGTTCGCGACGAAGTCCGGCGCCGCGTCGACGACCTCGCGCCCGGCGGCGGCTTCGTGTTCTGCCAAGTCCACAACATCCAGGCCGACGTGCCGGTGGACAACGTCCTCGCCATGTATGAAGAGCTGGGAACGCTAAGCGTGTAACGCGGCGCGGAAACCTGATCCCGCCGCGCGGGCTATTCCGCGGCGCCAGACTCGCGCTCCAAATGGATCGCATACTCCCCGACGCGGTCGAACGGCAACACGAGCACGAGCTTGGCGGTGGTGATCGATGAGCGGCCGTCTTTGCGATAGGGGTTGAACTGCCACGCGGGCCAGCGCAACGACGCGCCAGAAGGCACGCTCACTTTGAGCCCGGCGAACACGAAGTGATCGCCGATCTCATGCGCGGAGAGGGCCAGCTTCTTGCGCGCCAGTTTCACCTCGCGGCCTGACGCGAGCTGCAACGCGGTCGCTCGGCGCAAGAAGGGAACATGGGCCTCGACGCGTCTTCCGGTCGGCGCGGAATAGATCAACGCGAGCCGGCCGTCTTTGTCGACGCGGGCTTCCGCGCGGCATTCAATGCCGCCGTAGTCCAGGGCCATCGTCGTGCAGCCGTCCTTGGTGCGGAGCCTCGCGGCGTCGGGCGTCCACTTGAGATCGACTTGGGGCGTGAAGTCCGGGTGGGTGTTGCCGATGGGCGGCTTCGCCAGCGACGGATCGCCGACGGTGAAGGAGGACCAGTACGGTTGGCATTTCGTGTTGCCGCCCCCAATGACGAGACCGAGCGCGTCGTGGTAAACGTCGATGAGGTTCTGCCGGTCCTGGAACCAGCGATTTGTTGACTGCGCGGACGTATAGCCTGAGAACGCCCACTGCCAGGGCTTGCGGCGTTGGATGATCGCGTCGTGGGCGCCGATGATGCTCGTGGCTTGGTCAGCGAGCGCGGGCGACGCGGCGGCCTTGCCCGCCGCGCCGTAGAGCAGCATGTCCGCCGCGTATTCCGCGTCGACCAGACCGCGGCCGTGGGGGCTGCGGAGGCGGAGTTGGTGCAGCAGAAACGCGCGGCCCTCAGGCGAATAGCTGAAGCCCGGGTTGCCGAGGCGCACGGCTTTGCTGTAAAGCGTGCGCTCGTCGATGCACGGAATCAGCGTGCCGTCGGGCCAGATCGCCTTGAGGTGGAACTCCGACGCCCGCTTCAGCGCGTCGAGCGCCGCCGGGTCGTGGGAGAAGTGCTCGTAGATGCCGAGGAACCACGAATACGCAAAACTGTAAGCGAGCGCCGGGCCCGCGTGCTCCGACCAGAAACCGGCCGGATCCTGCGCGGCCGCGGTGCGGACCATGTACTCGCTGGCCACGCGTTTCCAGTCGTCTTTGCCGAAGCAGCCTCCCGCGATATAGAGCGCCAGGGCATGGCGGAGCGGCTGGTTGTTCACGCCCGATGTCTTGATGGTGGGGACAATGTGCTCGAGCCCGCGCACGATGCCTTTCTTCCATTTGGCGCGCGACGCCGCGGGCAGCGCGTCGCCCACGAGCGCGTACGTCTTGGCCCAGTGCGAGTGCACGAAGGAACTGTAGAACAGGCCCCAGTCGTCCCCGTTCTTGCGCAGCAGGCGGTACTGGCCTTGGGCGTTCTGCTGTTCGAGCCACACCTCGCCCCCGCGGGCGATGATGGCCAGCAACTCGGCGTCGTGGTAGTACGGGTTCTTCTCGTGCTCGATCGACCACGCGGCCGCGAGGACAAAGATGGGCATTTGGTCCTGATAGACCCACGGCTCCGTGCCGAACTTGCCCGTCTCGGGATGGTAGGAGTCGAGGAGCCTGGGGACGGCCTTCACGATGCACTTCATCAGGTAGTCCCGCGGCGGCCAGGAGTCCCATGCGGCCGCGGATAAGGTCGACACAAGACAGAGGCCTAAGACGATGCAGTAGAGCTTGAACATGGCAAGTTTTCCTACGAGAAGGCCGGTGCTTCCTGGCAATTTCATGTGGGGCGACGTCGATCACGAAGGCCACCAAGACACGAAGCCGCACAAAGAGTCCGGCATCAGGAGATTCGTTTCCCTTGGTGGAATTTCGTGTCTTTGTGGCGTCCGTCTCCTGGCGGCTTCGCGACTCCATACGGCGAGACAAGCGCGAGGGTTATCACATGACGTAGGTATCAACGGAACTCAAGCTGAACATGCGGCCACATGAGGATGGCATTCGCGGTACGGCGAACACAGGGCCGACGCAATGCCATTGCCTCAGGGAACTCCGTCCGCAGGATCCACGATGCATTGGCCAGGGCAGACTCCGTGGCAAGCTTTAGCTGGCCTTTCTGAGTGCCACCAGATTCATCTGGTGGTGAGCATGGCAATCGACTCAACTCGATGAGGAGCCTGCTTCAGCAGGACTTCTCTTGCTGCTGCAAGCGAATCAAGAAGCCGCGCTAAAGCGCGCTCCAGCCAATGAAGCGAAAACTTTCTGTCCACCACGTGAACGTGGTGGCAAGGCAGGGAGCCAGCTAAAGCTGGCCAAGCTGGCTGAATCCCGGTACTCCAGCAGAACGATCGAGATGACCACACGTGCCGCGCTTTGCCTTAAGAGCCACTTGCAAACCCCCAG
>JAJRTI010000377.1 GCA_024278415.1 Planctomycetota bacterium
GCGCTCTACGACGCGAGCTTCGGCCCCGGCAACAGAATCCCCGCCAAGAACATGCGCGACCTCGACATTGCGGACCTCGACGGCGATGGCAAGCAGGAGATCCTCGTGGCCACGTCGAGCGCGCTTGTCGTCGCGCTCGACCACCAGTGCAAGAAGCTGTGGGCGAAGCGCCTGTCGAGCGCGGCGACGGTCATGAAGTGCGTCACCCCCGTTGGGGCAAAACGGCCCGTGGTCGTCGTGGGGTGCGAGGATGGCGCGGTGGTCGTGCTGGACGGCCAGGGGAAGGTAGTGAAGCTCGGCCGCGTTCGCGGCCGGCCCACGCGCATCGAGTCGCCCGATGGCGCCAGCGTCGTGATTGGCACGAGCAAGGGCGAAGTGGCCGCGCTCGCGCCGTGAGGCCGCTCGGGGCCCCGTTGGTAGCGGCATGCCCCGGTGATGGCTCTTGCGCCATTGGGCCAGGAATGCCTTGATGGCGGGTCCGGCGGAAGGTAGCCTGAGGGAGTGCTGTCCACTGGTTCCAGGCAAATGGTAATCGGTGTAGGATAGCGATTCCTGCTGTTGGCGAGACTGACTTCCGCGCCAGCACATGCGATCTTTGGATATGCCGATCTTTGGATATGCCCCGAACCGTCTACATCGAGACTTCGATCATCAGCTACCTGACCGCTCGGCCACGCCGGGATGTCATCGGCGCCGCGCGCCAGCAACTGACCGTCGATTGGTGGGACAAACAGCGATCGGGTTTCGAGCTGTTCGTCTCGTCGGTTGTTGAGGATGAGGCGTCAAGAGGCGACAACGCTGCCGCGGCCCGTCGGCTGGCCGAGATCAAGGATCTGCCTCGGCTTGCTGCCACTGCTGAAGTCAACACTTTTGCGCGGCAGTTGATTCCGGCACAAGGCATTGCCCGAAAAGGCCCTTGACGACGCTTTGCACATTGCCGTGGCTGTGGTTCACGGAATGGATTACCTGTTGACCTGGAACTGTCGGCACATTGACAACGCACAGACAAAGCCGTTCATTCGCCACCTGTGCATCGAGGCGAGATTGCCATTTCCTGAAATCTGTACCCCCGAAGAACTGATGGGAGAGTTCTGAGATGGCCGACGAAACCATCCAGGAGCTTTGGCGAGCTAAGGACCAGTCGGCGAAGGATGCCGGGTATGACCTCGATGAGCTTTGCCGGCGTCTGCAAGAACGCGACAGGGACGCCGGCGCCCTTGTGGTCGATCTCTCCGCAAAGCGACGCAAGCCACTGCCCGCTTCCCGGCCGCTGTAGGAGCTGGTAAGGCGTGCCCTCTGCAACGGATCTCCCAAGCCCGGTGCGCCGAAGCGGTCTAGTCCAATCGTGGCTTCCCGACGTTATGTTAATCGTGGTGCGCCCGGCGAGGGCGCTCGCGTGATCTGGGCGAAGAATGCTTGATCGCGGCTCTGGCGGGCGGTAGGCTGCGGTGATGCCGTATGTCGCGCCATCGGGGCGGCGACCGGCGCAGATCAGGGAGTCAGTCGTACTGAATCGAGGGTTGTCCATGCGCATCACCGAGCCAATGTCCCGAGAAGCCTACTTGGTCGCTCGAGAGGTGTATCGAGGCTCCCTTCAGAGAGAAGCCGGTATATCCGACCTTGTCGCCCGAATGCGCATGAACAGAGGGTCAGCCGGTGACTTAATCAACAATCTCCGGCACATGCTGCAGGGGGAGGTGTACCACCGCACGCTCAACTACTACACCACCCACTACTACCTGCAGCGCATCCATGAGGATTTCGGAGAAGCTGCCTACAGGCGCGCGTTGTCAGCGCTTGAGAAACATCTCGACTACTACGACTCCCTGGGAAGAAGCCGACAGGTCAAGCTGCGTGAGTTCCTCCGTGAGGCCGTTCACGAACCGGAGGACATGCCGGTATACCCAGATGAAGTCGATCCGAGGCTGAGGCTCATCGAGGGGGCCCGGAGAGAGGTAACCGTGAATGGCTATGAACGGAACCCGCGAGCGCGGCGCATCTGTCTGGATGAATACGGCTACAGATGCGTTGTTTGCCAGATAGACTTCAAGGAGGTCTACGGCGAGATCGGCTGCGGATTCATCCACGTCCATCATGTGGTTGAACTCTCTAATATCGGCCATGAGTACGTCATAGACCCATTGAGAGACCTTTGCCCAGTATGCCCCAACTGTCACGCGATGCTCCACAAGGAGAAACCAGCGCTCTCAGTTGACGAACTTCGACTGCGCCTAACAGACGCACCGGCGGCGCGGTAAACCGCGCACGGCATGCGTAACGCCATGACCATGGAAGAGACCTCGCCACTCCGCGGATACTTGTCCGAGTTCACGGAACAGGGGCCTGCCAGTTGGCTGAGAATCCCCACCTCCTAGGGCGCCTTGTCGGGCCGCCGCGCCCGCGCTAGGGCAACGACCCCGCCGATCCCCGCGGCGATGAGCGCGGCCGCGGCGAGCGCGAGCCCTACCTGGAAGCTGACCGGCCAGTAGTCGAACACGACCTCGTGCTTGCCCTTGGGCACGGACACGCAACGCAGCAAGTAGTAGGCGTTTTGCAGGATCACGCGCCGGCCATCGATCGTGGCCCGCCAGCCGGGGAAGTTCGTGTCCGCGAGCACGAGGTAGCAATCCGCCGCCGCGTCTACGGACAGCACGACGCGGTTCGGCGTGTCCTGCACGATTTCGATTGTTGCGGGCGCCGCGTCGTGGGCCTCTTTCACGACGATCTCCGGCACCCGGTCGAGCAAGATCGCCGCGCGGGGGTCGAAATCGCGCCGGCGCATATACGTGAGCAAGTCCGAGTCGCGACGGAACACCACGGACTTGCTGCTCGCGAACGCACGCGGGAAACTGCGCCTGTTCTCGTACACGTGCAGACCGCGCCTGAACACCTCGCGCAAGTAACCCGGTGTCGTGTGGGAGAGGGGCCGCGTGGCTCGGGATTGCAGCACAGTCGCGCCCAGTGGCATGGCTGACACAATGTACTTGGCGCCCAGCAGATCGAATGCGCGCGAGTCTGCGTGCGAGAAGTGCACGAGCGCGAGGAAGCGCACGTCCGCGCGCCGGCGCAGCATCTCGAAGAACTGCCGCGTGCGCATGGGGAACATGCCCTCCTTGCCGCGCACGTCCGACAGCCCATAGCACAGGCCCGACGCGGGCGGGATCACGTCGCCCTTCCAGCGGTTGGCCCAGGTTCCTTCGACCCCAATAATCCGCGCGCCTCGGGCGTTCGCTTGGAGGAAGTCGAGCACCGGCGTAGAGGGGTAGACCCGGGCGCGGGGCACGTAGGGGTTATAGGCCCAGCCGAAGTAGAGTAGCTCGACTGCAAGGCAGATCAACATGGCGGGCGCGAGCACTCGCGGCATGGGCTTGAAAAGCGCCCACAGCGCGACCACGCCACCCGCCAGCAGCGCGGCCAAGCTGGCCGCCACCTGGGGGGCGAAGACGAACGTTGGCCAGCCGTCTGCAATGGAACCCAAGTAGAGCACCAACTTTGACAGGTCCAGGCCCGGCACACGCAGTGCGCGGGCGGCGCCGTGCTGCATGCTCAGGCCGGCGCCTGTCGCCTTCACGAACATGGACACCAGCACCGCCACAAGGACGATGGCCAGTGGCGCGAGAGCCGATCCGATCTCTCTTGGCCGCGGCGCGCCGCGCGGCCGGCTCAGCAAGTGGTCCATGCCGAACCCCACCAGCACAGCCGCACACACCGCCGGCAGCGAGAGGAGCCGATGGTGGTCGAGCGTGTCGATGGGCAGGAACGCGGCGAGCGCCCTGTGGAGCGAGCCCCATCCGAGCAGCAGCATGAACGCGACCACGCCCGCGCCCACGACCGCGAAGAACCGCGCGTCGCGCCGGCGCACGCAGAACGCGCCCATGAGGATGAACGGCAGCGCGAACGCTCCCACGTACGGCGAGTTCATCGTCAGATACGAGCGCCCAAAGAACGCGCCGCCCACGAAGTTGCCGTCCACCGGGTGGCCGAAGAACTTCGGCGCGACGAACGCGAATAGCTCCCCCCAGTGGAGGTAGTTGCCGACGCTGTATTTCCCGGCGCTGCGGCTGCAAAGCTGCATCAGCTCATACGTCGTGGCCCACTGGGGCGCGCTGAGGCACACGCCGAAGAAGATGCCCAGCACGATCGTGCCCGTGGCCGTGCGCGCGGCCTGCCGCCCATGGTCGCGCCACACGCACCCCAGCCGGAACAGAATGTAGAGCCCGGCGAGGAGCGTGAAATTGAGCAGGTGGTGCAGGTTCCCGCCGAACACCGCAAACGCGTAGAACAGCCCGGCAAGGGCCGACCAGCGCAGTTTCAGCGTCGCGGCTGCGCGGTCGATGGCCCACAACATCCAGAACAGCCAGCAGAAGCACGCGACAACGAACTTCAGCTCCATCCACACGATGAAGAAGCCGTTGAGCATGAAGCACACTGCGGCCGCGATGCCAGCCACGCGGCACAGCCCCTGCCCGCGCATGAACACGTACGCGCCCCACCCTGCGATGACGAACTGCATGAGAATCATCAGGCCCCAGGCCACGTCGTCCGGCAGCGGCAGCGTCGCGAGGTTCACCGGGTCGAAGGGGTTGCACATGGTGTCCGCGAGCAGCGGCGTGCCGCAGAGGATGCGCGGGTTCCAAAGCGGCCAATGCCCGGCGCGCATGATGCGCCGCGCGGTGAGCCAGAGCGGGTAGTGCAGCACGGCCGGGTCGTCGAGTTCCGGGTTGTGCGGCGCCGGCAGGTTCAGCGCGCTGCGCCACGGCTCGAAGTTGTGCGTGAGCCAATCCGTGTTCAGCGGGATGCGCCCCAACAGCACGAACTGCCAATGCAGGCCGGCCGCGACGAGCGCGATCAGTGCGAGCGCGCCGGCGTCTCGGCGGTCCCATCGCGTTGGCTGTTGGGCTGGCGGCATGGCGTCTGTGGCTGCGGCTGGGAAGACATGGGCGAAACGCGGCCATCATACGATCTCGTCGCCTGTCTGCCAAGGATGGCGCTGCGAGGGCGCCGGGGGCGCTCATGATCTCTGCGGCCATCCCGTTGAGCGGGACACTCGCGCAGATCGAAAGCACGCCGGCACACCACTCCACCGCGTTGCTCGCGAAACGCCTGCGTGCTAAAATGCGCCCGGCCTCGCGTGGCCGCGAGGAGAGAGCAACAGCCGGACTGACAACGTGCGCGGAGGCACCATGCCACGAATTCGGGCCATTATCTTTGATCTCGACGACACGCTGTACGACTGCACGGGCATGCTGATCGGCGCCGCGCGGCGGAGGGCCGCGAAGGCCATGGTGGCCGGGGGGCTGCCGTGCACGGTGGAGGAGGCGTACCAGCTCCAAGAGTCGCTGTCCGAAAAGTACGGCCCCAACTACCACGTGTTCGACGAGATCGCCAAGCGCCACGGCCTGGGCCAAGAGTTGGTCAGCGCGGCGATGGCCGCGTACAACAGCGACGAGGTGGGCGACATCCAGCCGTTCCGGGACGCCATTCCGACGCTGGAGCGCCTCCGCCACGCGGGGTATCGGCTTTTCCTCGTGACGACTGGCGTGTACTCACGGCAAGAGCGCAAGATCGAGGAGTTGGGCATCCGACGCTGCTTCACGGACGTGAACATCAACGACATCGAACGGGGCATGCTGCTGGAGGACTGCTACCGCGATCTGCTGGAGCGGCACCACCTGCGCCCGGGCGAAGTGGCGGTGGTGGGCGACCGCGTGCGGGAGGAACTGTCCACCGGCCACCGCCTGGGCATGACTACCGTGCAGATGTGCCACGGCCGGTTCCGTGACGAGCGCGCGGTCAATGGCGGCGGCGAACCGCACTACCGTATCCGGCACATCTTCCAGCTCCCGACCATTCTGGAGCTGGCGAACATGGGCAAGTCGCCCAGCAATCTGCGCATCCTCGCGATTGGCGGCGGCACCGGCCTGCCCATCGTGCTCGAAGGGTCCAAGACGTATAGCCGGAACCTGACGGCCATCGTGACCGTGACCGACAGCGGCCGCAGCTCCGGCGTGTTGCGCGAGGAGTTCGGCATGCTGCCCCCGGGCGACACGCGCAACTGCCTCGTCGCCTTGTCCGATACCGAGGGCGACCAGAAGGATCTTTACGACCTGTTTTGCTACCGCTTCGACCGCGGGCGCCTCCAAGGCATGAGCCTGGGCAACCTGCTCATGGCCGCGCTCACCGAGATGACCGGCAGCTTCGAGGCCGCCATTGTGAAAGCGAGCAAGATCCTGTCCATCCGCGGCAAGGTTCTGCCCAGCACCCTCACCGATACGCACGTGTGCGCTCGGCTCGAAGACGGCACGGTGGTCCAAGAAGAACTGAACGTGCGCGGCCTGAACAAGGCGCCCATCGCGGAGCTGTTCCTCAACCCCGACAACGTGGAGGCTTCGCCCGCGGCCATCGAGGAGATCGACAAGGCCGACGTGATCGTGCTCGGACCGGGGAGCCTGTTCACAAGCGTGCTGACCAACCTGCTCGTGCCCGACGTGCGGGACGCGATCGCCGCGTCGTCCGCGACCAAGGTCTACCTCTGCAACGTCATGACCCAGCCCGGCCAGACCGACGGGTTCAAGGCCGAGGACCACGTGCGGCAAGTGGAGAAGTACCTCGGCCCAGGCGTGCTCGATTGCGTGGTCGTGAACAAGGCGCTGCCGCCCGACGAGGTCGTGAAGCGCTACGAAGACGACGGCGCCCACCTGATCACCCCCACCGAGGCGCTGCACCAGAGCGGCGTGCTCGTGCGCGAGGCGGATCTGTTGGAGGACGTGGGGAACCAGCGCGTCCTGTGGGACAAGAAGGACTGGCTGCGCCACGACCCCGACAAGCTCGCGGACGCGATTTGCCGCGCGTACGCGGGGCTGCCGCCGGACTAGCGCGAGTGGCGTGTCATGTCTGGAATGTCGACCGCGAGAGCGGCCCGCTCGTAGTGGCGACCGTAAGGGCGCCCGCTGCTCCCATGGCGAATTGTCGCCCGAACCGAAGGCCCTCACGGGCCTACTACAAGCGCGACGCAGTCCGGCGGAAATCCCCCCTGCACCCGCTGCCACGCACGCCAGAGGAGGCATCATCCGCTGTGCCGCGATCGGTGCGACAGCACAAGCGTGACACGACACTCGCGCTTCGCCCCGCCATATCTCTTACTCTCCGCTCCCTACGCGGCGCCGATGGGGAGAGAGTAGGACTAAGAGTAAGACGAAGAGTAAGATCGGGATCCAAGACCATGCCCAAGCCCACGATCCGTCTCGGCGAGTACACCATGACCGCGTTCCGCACCGCGCTCGCTCGCGGCTGGTTTACGCTGGGCATACTGCCCATCGGCAGTGTCGAGGACCACTACGAACACGGCCCGCTGGACCTGGACATTCGGAGCGCGACGTGCGTCGCGGAGGCC
>JAJRTI010000378.1 GCA_024278415.1 Planctomycetota bacterium
ATTGGTCATTGGTCATTGGTCATTGGTCATTGGTCATTGGTCATTGGTCATTGGTCATTGGTCATTGGTCATTGGTCATTGGTCATTGGTCATTGGTCATTGGTCATTAGTCATTGGTCATTGGTCACTGGTCACTGGTCACTGGTCACTGGTCACTGCTCACTGCTCACTGCTCACTGCTCACTGCTCACTGCTCACTGGCACACTGGCACACTGGCACACTACCAATGACTATTGACCAATGACCAATGACCAATGCCCCCCGGAGTCCTTCATGCACCAGCGTCTCACCATCGCCGCAATCCTCATGTCCTTGCCGCTCGTGGTCCAAGCCGCGGCCAAACCCGCGCCTTACGGCGCGTGCGCGCACCTCGCGCGGGGTGATGAGTTTGGCGAGCTTGTTCAAGAACTCGACCTCATGAAGGCCGCGGGCATCCGCTGGGTGCGGGCTGACTTCACCTGGGGCTACTTCGAGCCCAAGGACAACCAGTTCACCTTCGACCGCTACGACCAGGTGGTTCAGGCCGCGCTCGACCGGGGGGGCAACATCCTGCCCATCCTCTGCTACAGCAGCCCCTGGGCCGGATACGCGCACGAAAACCTCGATGCGTGGACGCGCTTCGTGCGCAAGGTCGTCGAGCGCTACGGCGACCGCCTGCGCTATTGGGAGGTCTGGAACGAACCCAACATCAGCTTCTGGAAGCCTAAGCCCAACGCGGCACAGTACGCCGCGCTGCTCAAGGCCACGTACGAGACGATCAAGGCGGTCGACCCGAACCTCCAGGTCATGTACGGCGGCACGGCCGGCATCCCGCTCAAGTACATCCGCGAAACGCTCGAACTGGGCGCGGCTAAGCACTTCGACGTCATGGCCATCCATCCCTACTGCTATCCGAGCACGATCGAGGCATCCTCGCGCCTGAACGAACTGGCTGAACTCAAGGCGATGCTCAAGGAGTTCGGCGCGACCGACCGCATCTGGATCACCGAGACCGGCTGGCCCACGCACAAGGACAAGACGGTCGAGGACTACATGCCGCTCTGGGAGTCGCTTGTGCGCGCCGCAGGCAAACGGCAGTTCCCCGGCAACGCGCGCCTGCGCCTGGCGTTCGTGGTGGACCCGGATTACACGTTTGGCCGCAAGATCGCGCTGGCCGCATACAAGCACTTCTCCAAGGTCGACGGCTTCGACTGCCGCAAGGTGACGCTCGCGGAACTCGCCGGCGTCAGCCCGGCCAACACGGACGTACTCATGGCGCTCTTTGGCGAGCAATTCCCCAAGCCCTACTTCGACGACATGGTCGCGTTCGTGCGCAAGGGCGGCATGTTCGTGCACCTCGCCGGCGTGCCGCTCTACTACGCGGCGGATCGCGTGGACGGCGCGTGGCAGAAGAAGCCGCCGTTTGCGGGCGAGTCCTACCGCCAGGCGCTCCACATCGGCTGGGAGGCGTTGTGGACCAAGAAGGGCCTGCCCAAGGAGGCTAAGACGACCAAAGCCGCCGACGGCGTCGAGGGCATCAAGCTGCCCAAGCGGCTCGTGACCAAGCGTTGGTTCAACGACGCGGCACTCAAGCCCGGCGACCAGTTCGTGCCGCTGCTGGCCGGCTTCAACAAGGACAAGTTCATCGGCTATCCGTCCGCGCTCTACCTGTTGCGCAGCGACTTGAAGGGCGCGGTGCTCGTGAACTGCCTCCCCAAGCCGCAGCAGCGAGGCGTGGACTACGCCACGCAGGCGGCCATGCTGTCGCGGGCGTACCTCACGTACCTCGCGCATGGCATCGAGGTGTTCCTCTGGTACGAATTCCGCAACGGCGGCCTGAAGCCCGACTACAACGAGCACAACTTCGGCATGATCGATTTCCACCTCAAGCCCAAGCCCGCGTACCACGCGCTCAAGGCCCTCACGACGCTGTTGGGGCCGCGGCCGAAGTTCGACGGGCCGCCCAAGGAGACGCAGCCGGGGCTCATGGAGCTGCGCGTGGCCGCGACCGATGGCCGGCGCTTCGCGGTGTACTGGGCGATAGACGGCGAGAAGCCTGTCGAGGTCGCGCTCGAACCTCGCACGATCAAGAGCGTGCGCTCGCACTTGGGAGAGCCGATGCCCCCGAATGAGGCGGAAGGGCGAATCAAGCAGAAGGTCGGCTTGGCGCCGGTGTTTGTCGAGCTGGCGCGGTGACCCTGTCGCCGGTCCTCACTCCCACGAGTTTCCCCAGAAGTTCCAGCCCTCCTACCGCAAGCCTGGCGTCACCGGTCTCTTACAACAACTGTCATGTGCATGGGACCGTGCGGGACGCGCGGGTCGTTTGTAGTAGGGCGATTTGTCGCCCGTTTTTTCAGCGTTGCTGACGGGCCATAAATGGCCCTACTACAAGCCAGCGGCGTTCGTCGCCCGGATCAACAAACCTCATGGGGAAACTCCTGTCCTCACTCCGGCTTGACCCGATGGGAGCATTACGTAAGATCGGTGGCCCGCATCGCGAAGGCCGCCAGGACTATGCTTGAAGGGAAGCTGCAACACATCATGGAAGCTGACAGCATCAGGCTCATCGTTTGCGACGTGGACGGCACGGTCGCGATGGACGGGCAGGTCGTCTCGCCGGAGCTGCGGGGCATCTTCGCCGCGTTGGCCGAGAGAGGAGTGGCTGCGACGCTCGCCACGGGCCGGATGCGGCATCACAGCAAGGCGGTTGCCGACGTGCTGGGGTTGGACGGCTACCTCATCTGCTCGGAAGGCGGCTGCGTGGTCTCGGCGGACGGCGCGAGCTACATCTACCACGCGGACATGGACGCGGTGGCGGTTGCCCGAGTCGTGGACGCGATCGGCGACGCGGAGCCGGCGCTGGAGTTCGGCGTGTTGTCGCGTGACAGCATCTACGTGGCCTCCGAAGCGAGCCGCGATCGCGTGCGCTCATGGGGGAGCAACTTGGTGCAGGTGGAGCATTGGACGAAAGCTCCCGAGCCGCTGCTCTTGCTGATCTTCGGACCTGAGGCGGTGGTCCATCCCCTCGCGGCGCGCCTCCGTCAGGCCCTGCCCGACGACATGTCCGTCATCCTGGAGACGCAGAACCCATCGCGTCCTCAGATCAAGGTGTGCTCCGCGCAGGTTGACAAGGCTGTGGCCGCGCGTGCCCTGTCCGAGCACATGGGCGTCGGGCTGGCCAACGTGCTCATGTTCGGTGACTGGCTGAACGACCTGGCGCTGCTGCGCGCGGCGGGCTACTCGATTGTCCCCAGCAGCGGAGTGCCTGAGGCCCAAGCCGCGGCGTCGAAGGTGTCGCAGTACTCCTGCGCGCAAGGATTCGTCGCCCGGGAGTTGGAGGAACTGTTTGGGCTGTGACGCGCGCCCCCGTCACTTCTTCTCGCCTCGATTCTCGGCAAGCTTCTCGATCCCTTGGATCAGGCGTTTGTCCTTGGGCCGGGCTTGGCGCAGATCTTCGCAGAGCTTGCTGAACGCCTCCTTCTGCTCAGGCGCGGCGCACAGGGGCTTGAGCGCGCCAAGCGAGCGCACGAGGAATTTCGAACTGGCCACCACCGGCGCGAGCACGCGGACGCGCTTCATGGCTTCGCCGGGCTGCTTTTCCTTGAGCGCGCGTTGCAACTGCGCGGCCACGGCCACGCGCCACACGAGCCCCGCGTCGCCATCGGGCGGCTTCCCGCCGGCCTCTTGCTCGATCTCCGCCAGTTTCCCCTGCCGCAGGAGCGCGGCGAGCAACACGTACTGCACGCGCGCAGAGCGCGGCTCGCACGACTTGGCGTAGCCGTACGCCTCCGCGTCGCGGCCCGCGACGAATGTAAGCTCTGCTCGCCGCGCGGTTTCGCGGGCTTGAGTTAGCTCCTTGAGCGCCTCGCCCAGGGGCTTGGCTTCGAGGCGAGGCGGATCGATCCTTGCGCCGGGAGCGGCCGCAATCGCCGCGAGCGGATCGCCCACCAGCCACAGCCGCCACGCGCCCCAGAACGGCTCGCCGTAGAGCCGGCGGCAAGCCGCTCCCATGGGCCAGCCGCGGCGCAGGCGGATCGCCAACTCGGTCGGCGCCACGAACGCGGTGAGGTAGGGCTCCGCGAACGAGCCGTAGTACGCGTACGCGCCGTTCGCCAGCCATCGGCCGCCGATGCAGTTCACGCTATCGACCGCGCCGGACGAGTTGCTGTGCGTGAAGTGCACCATGCAGGGGACCGTGTCCGGCACGTCGTCGGTCGTGCCGCCGCCACCCGGCACGCTCCAGTCCGTGCGCCCGCCAGAGGAATTCACGAACACGAGGCCGAAGCGGCTCATGGGGAACGCGTGCGCGTACCAGCCGGCCAGGTTCGCCTTTGGCGCGCTCAGGCGCGTCACGCCCATGCTCGGCTTGAGCGCGGCTTCCGCGCGCTCCATGTTGTAGCTCCGCCAGATCGACCCGCGCCGGCCGCCGTACGTGTTGAATAACAGCGCGGACTTCGGCTTGAGGAAGAGCGCGGCCATGGCCTGATACGCGGCTTGCGCCGCGTCGCCGGTGAGCCGGCCCACGAACGCGTAGCGCCGGCCGTCAGCGCGGCGCGTGATCGCGTCGTCGAGCACACGCCGGCCGGGGATCACGCCGTTCCTCTCGTTGTATCCTTGGGGCCACGCCGCGGCGACCGTGACGAAATCCACGTCGTCGCCGAGTTGGTCGTAGGCGAGCTTCCGCGTCGCCAGGCTCTCGGCGAGCCACTGGCGCAGGCGGTCTTTGTCCTGCGCCGACACGACGGAGCGCTTGGGTACCAGGCCGGGCTCGGCGAGCAAGAGGGCCTGCCGCCGCGCGGCCGCGAGGGCGACCGCGCCGGCAAGCTGGGCCGCGTCGAGGGAGGTGACGACCACGCCCGGGGCCCGCGGCGCCATCGCGGCGCGTTGCTTGTGCACGGCCTGCGCGGCCGCGTTGGTCACGTGCGCCGAGTCCTCCGGACGCCAGGCCGCGCGAATCGTACGCCAGACGAGCGATTCATCGACTTTCGCCGCGGCGGCCGGCTCCGCGATCAAGACCTCCTTGGGCTGGTACGCGTCGATGAACTTGCGCGCGAACTTGGGCGCGTCGAGGAGCACGGGGAAGATGCGGCCGGCATCCCACAGGCTGACGTAGTGGAGGAACGTCGCCACATCGGGCACGAGCACAACAACGTCCGCCGCGGCCGGCCTCGCCCGCGGCGCGGCGATCCACCGCGCCTCCGCGGCGATGGCTTCCTCCATGGCCCGCGCTCGTGCGACGAGGTACGGCGCGTCCGGGCACGACAACAGCTTGCTCAACACGCGCTCCGCAGCCTGCGGCTTGCCCTGTTCGAGCCACAGGTCTTTGGCCGAGTTGAGCGCGACCGCCGCGGCGGTTGCGCTTGCCGGCCAGCGGATCATGAGCGAATTCATGGTCATGCGCGCGTCGGCCACCTTACCGGAGATGCGGCGCAGGAACGCCATTCGAAGGGCGATTCGCGGCCCTTCTTGCATCTCGGGCTGCAGGAGGAGCGCACGCGCGAGGACATCAATGGCCTTGTCGTAGTCGCGTGACGACTCGTACGCGGCCGCGGCGGCCATGGCGGCCTCCGGCAGCCGGCGGCTCTTGGCATGCTTGGCAAGGAACTGCTCGCCGAGCTTGGCCGCGGCCGCGCGATCCTTGGCTCTGAGCTTCAGGCGCAACTGCAAGTAGTCGCGTTCGGCCGCCTCATCTTCGGTCAATGCGCGAATGCCGGCAAGTGGCTCGAAAAGTCGGACCGCCGCGGTGTCGTTTCGTCGTCGCACCTGCTCGGCGATGAGTTCCGCCAACAGCGCCTTGTCCTTGGGGCGCTGCTTGAGTTGCGCTTGCAACTTGGCCACGGCCCCGACGCGCGTGTAGGCGCTCTTAAGCTCGGCGGCAAGCGCTTCGGCCTTCGCGTCGCCCTGGACCACGGACATGAGCGCGCCATTGGGCTCGAAGAAGAGGAATCCCACGCCCTGCATGTGCACCTTGCGCAACGCTTTCGCCCCGACCCAGAGTTGCGCGCACACATAGCGGCGCAATTGTTCCTGCACGGCCGGCTGTGTGAGCACATGCGCTGCGATCCACCGGGACTGCAAGTCGTCGTCGGCGCGCGCAAACACGAAGAGCGGCTTTTGCTGCGCCGCGGCGGCCTTGAAGGCCGCGGTCTGGTTGAAACGCCACTCGACGGCCGGCGCGTCGGCCGCGGCCATAGCAAACGCGAGGATGAGATGGATCACGGTTGGCTTGCTCATGAGTACTGGTGAGAGGGGAGTCGAGCTAACGTAGCAGGCCGCGTTGGGGAGGGTCAAGGCTTGCGCGGGAGATGGCGCATGCGTTATCCTGGCATCCCTCACGCGTACAACACCCACCCCACTGGAGAGCGATTGAGGTGAGAAGAAGCATTTCGCCAATCTGTGTGATTGTGCTTGCCGCCTGCGCACGAGCCGGCTTGCCGGCGTCGGCGCTGGTGTTCCAGTCCGACTTCGGGACCAAGGACGGCGCGGTCGCGGAGATGAAGGGCGTGGCGTACGGCGTGAGCGCGACGCTGCGCATGTTCGACCTCACGCACGAGATCCCGGCGTTCAACGTTTGGGAAGCCGCGTACCGGCTCAGACAGACCGCCCCCTACTGGCCCAAGGGCACGGTGTTCGTGTCGGTCGTGGATCCCGGGGTGGGCACGAGCCGCAAGTCGATCGTGCTCAAGACGCGCACGGGCCATTACTTCGTCACGCCCGACAACGGCACGCTCACGTTTGTGGCCGAGGACATGGGCATCGCGGAGGTGCGGCAGATCGATGAGGCTGTGAACCGCTTGAAAGGTTCGGGGAAGTCCTACACCTTCCACGGCCGGGACGTGTACGCCTACACCGGCGCGCGGCTCGCGGCGGGCGTCATCACGTTCGAGCAGGTGGGCCGGAAACTGCCGGCGCGGGTCGTCCGCATCCCATACCAAAAGGCCGCGTTCGACGGGGGCACTCTTCGGGGGGGCATTCCCGTGCTCGACCCTCAGTTCGGCAACGTGTGGACGAACATTGATCGCGAAACGTTCAACATGTTCGGCGTGCACAAGGGCGACCGCCTACGCGTCACGGTCCTGCACAAGCGCGTGGTTGTTTGCACGGTGGAGATGCCCTATGTCCACGCGTTCGGCGACGTGCCCGAAGGCCAGCCGCTCGCGTACCTCAACAGCCTGCTCCGCCTCTCGTTCGCACTGAACATGGGCAGCTTTGCCAAGCGCCATCGCGTGGGCTCTGGGCCCGACTGGAGCGTGAGGGTCGAGCGGGCGCCGTGACCAAGATGCCCCCAGCGGGCTGGCGCCGCCGCGTACGGCCACGCAGATCCGTCAGATCTGGCGGATTCGACAGACCTTGTATTGCTGGCGCATGTGGCTACTGGCCTACTTGCGCACGTAGAGCTTGATGCACGCGGACTCGAATTGGTTCGCAAGCTGAGGATCGAGCTTGGCGTACAGGCTCTCCGTGAAGTAATGCGGATCGAACTCCGCCGCGAGGCGGTAGGCGGAGCCGGGGGCATCGAGCGAGGCGAAGAAGGCCAGCCGATCCGCGTGCGACGCGCCGGCGCGCTCCAGGCTCCTGAGCGTCCAGCCATCGACCACTAGGCAGTCGGGCTGCACACGCGCGAGCCATGGCTTGTCCGGCTCAAGCCGAACCCAGCGGTAGCGCCGCTTCCCTTTCGGCACAATGGGGCGCTCGTGCGCGACCGCTATTGTGCTGCCCGGGGGCAGATGCTCGTCGAGCCACGCCGCGGCCGCGTGTCCGGGCTGTGGGGCCATGCCGGCCGCCATCGTGCCGGCCATCAAGGCCGCGTGCAACGTGCCCGCGCCACCAATCGCCCAGCCCGCGCAACGCACCGCCCGCGACGCTGATCGTGTCAGCCCCGCCATGCCTATGCCCGCGGCCACGCAGAGCAACGGAAGCAGCGGGATGAGGTAGCGCGGGAAGATGTGCTCCAGCGAGCCCACCAGCACAAAGTACCCGGCCACCGCGAGGAGCAGCGGCGCCCGCGTCCCGCGGCATTGACGCCACACGACCACAAGGCCCACAAGCGCCATCGCGTACACTCCGAAGCCGAGCGTGAATGGGAGCGAAGCGAGGAGCTGGTAGACGTATCGGTGGTAGATCAAGCCCGACGGTGTGAGGTCCCAACCAAACTGCTCCTGGTAGCCGAACTGCGTCTCGCGGTCCATGGTCGCTTTGAAGCTCGCGTAGTCGAGCCACGTGTAGGGGGCGAGGAGCGAGAAGACCGCGAACGTGACCGCGAACAGCCCGGCGATGAGCAGGCCGCGCCGGCCCCACCCTTCCGAGGCGCTTGGCCTGGGCGGCATGAGCGCGCTCGCCGCGAGCGGCAGGAAGAACAGAACGCCCAGATACTTCGTCGCCGCGGCCGCGCCGACGAATGCCGCGCCAAGCCACAGCCTCCACGCGCGGGGCCGGCGTACGTGCGCGACCGCGCACCAGAGACCGGCCATGACCCAGAACGTCATGGGCACGTCGACGCTCGTGTAGCGCGTGCTCATCGCGTGGTACGGGCACACGGCCATGAACACCGCGGCGAACACTCCCGCGCGGCGCGAGCGCATCTCTTTGCCCACCGCGTACGCGAGCCCCACCGTGCCCAGGCCAAACGCCGCAACGAGCGCGCGGCCGATCGTGGCCAGCGCGTCCTCGTCCATGCAGAACAGCGACCACGACTGCGCGGCGCCTGCCCATTTCATGAAGGGATACGCGAGCGTGGCCGCGCCGGCCGTGAGGTAGATCTGCAACGCGGGGTAGATGAAAAAGCGCGGGTGCAGGCTGGGCGACGCCATGACCCGCTTGACCGCGTCGAGCACGGGTCCCTCATCGGGGTGCAACATCCCTGGCAGCCCCTGCCGCAAGTGCCACAGCCGCAGCCACGCGGCGATGCCCGCAATGCCCAGCGCCAGAACCCAGGCGAGTCGCCGCGGCTCCTCGGATACGGGGTCGTCGCTCACGGGCCTGGCCTCCTGCCTCCCGCTCTCGGTCAGATCAGCACCGGGTTGAACACTTGGCAGCCGATCTCGCCGTATGCCTTCTGAAGCGCTTCGTACATGTCGTGGTCCTTGTACACGCCGATCACCGCCCCCCCGGAGCCGGCAAACTTGGCGTGGGCGCCTAGGCGGCGCCCGACGCGCACCAACTCATGGTTCGCATCTGAAATCTTGCACACGGACGCGCGCAGGTCGAAGTTCGCGTCCATGAGCGCGCCGATCTCGGCCTTGCGCCCCTCCAGCAGACACGCGCGGCACTGGGCCGCGAGGTCCGCCCACTTCTCCATCGCGGCCACGACTTCAGGATTGCCGTCCTCATAGTGCTGCCGCAAGCTCATGTGGGGGATGCCGGAGACCTCGCTCAGGTCGGTGCGGTACGCGACAAAGACCGGCGGCAACAGGCCCGGGTCGAGTGGCTCGTAATCGCCGTAGCCTTGCGCCTCCATGGTTGGCCGGGCAAAATCCATGTAGACCATGCCCTCGTAGACTTGAATCACGCGGTCCTGCAAGCCCGCCGGAATCCCAAGCTCGTCCTTCTCCGCGCTGAGGATCACATTCGGCAGCATCGGCTTGGGGATCTCGACCTCGTAGAACTCCATTAGCGCGCGCATGGCCGCGGTGATGATCGCGCTCGACCCGCCCATGCCCACTTGCCGGGGGATGCTCGTCTCGTAGCGAATGGTGAAGTTGCGCGGGCCGAGGTCAATGCCATTCTCTTGGCAGTAGTCGTGGAACTTGCGGATGGCGGCTTTGCAAAGGCGAAGGCCACCATAGTAGCCGTTGAACTGCACGTCTCTGACGAGTTCCGCCACGCTGGCGAACTTGCCGTGGTCTCCCTCGCTCGGAACGATCTCCACCTCCGGCGACTCGTAGAGCGTGACGATCGCGCGGAAGTTCTTGCAGATGATGGAAATCGTTTTGCCAAAGTACCCATCGGAGGGGTTGCCGATGAGGCCCGCGCGGGCGTAGGCCTTTTTGCGAATGATCATAGCCGGCTCTCTCAGGAACAACGGCGCCACGAAGGGCGCGACAGCAGAAGGCAGAGCACGTTCAAGGGCATCTGCGGCGCTCTGCACTGGGAGCGTTATTGTATGGCTGCGCCGCGTACGAATCAAACGGGCAGAGCCCGGGGGGCTCACGATTCACGCGACCGTTCACTTCGGCAGTGTCTGCGTTGATGGATGTGGCCCATGCTTCCCACGGTCCTTGCGCCAATGGCAACCAAGATGGATTAGCTCGCAGGCACCCAGGGAGGGAGCCTCGCTGTGCAGCTTGCGACCCGCTAGTGTCCTGTCCCACAATTACCTTTGCTCAATCACCCGGCTACAGGGCGGGCTTCGCCCAGGAGCGGAACGCCTTCGCGTTTCGACGGACGGTCCCGAGGCTTC
>JAJRTI010000379.1 GCA_024278415.1 Planctomycetota bacterium
CCCCGCGCCTGCGCCGCCGCTGCTGGCGTGGATGAGGATGCGCTCGTAGCGGGCCACCTCGCCCCGTTGGAGGATCGTCACGCGGCCCTCGGCGTAGATGTCGACCACCGCCTCCCCAGTCTCCTTCGCCTGTTGCTCGTCTAACCACGCGGCCGCGCGGTCCGCGTCGATCTGCAAGTCGCCCTGCATCCAGCGGAACCCGCCGATGAAGAGGAAGCCACTCGGCTGGCCCGTCTCTTTCCACGTCTGGATGGACTCCGCGGTGAGCCGGATGGGGTCTTCCCAGATGTCCAACTTGATCAGCGGCCCTCCGGCGCCCAACGCCGCGGCCGATGCGAGCAGCGTGGCGCAGAGGATTCGGCGTAGGGTCATACCATGCTCACTTGGCCAAGAGAAACGGGGGAACGGCGCGCGGCCGGCAGCCCCCCAGCAAGGGACGAATACATTACGATATCCAGCCCGCCAGCGCAAGCAAGAGGCGAATCGTGGGGGCTCCCGATCTTGACCTGCCCGCCCCCACGCGCTAACCTCGATGTAGGCCGCAATCGCAAAGCACCCGCCCTGAAGAGGCACCCATCATGAGAAGACTCTATCTGCCGTTGGCCCTCCTTGCCCTGGCCGCGTCCTTCGCGCACGCGGACATCATCAAGCTCCGCAACGGCAAGTCCATCCGCGCGCCACATGTGCAGTATGCCCGCGGCCAGGTGATAGTCGCTAAGGGCAAGGCCATCCCCAGGAACGCGGTCAAGGAAATCGTGGTCGAAGGCGAGCCGCCCGCGGCCCCGGCGCCGGCCCGCGCCGCAACCGTACCAAAGGACATTCAGGACGTGCTCCGCTTCGCGAAACAGCAGCAGGCCAAGTACCCCGACGCGTCGGGCATCCTGCTCGAAGACGATGGCACGTTCACCCTCAACGCGGACGGCACGAACGTGTACCGCTACCACTTCCGCGGTTTGGTGCTCAAAGACTCGAAAAAGCGCGCGTGGGGCCAGGGCGGGCTCTACCTAGACGACCAACGCGAGCGGGCCAAGCTGCTCTGGGCGCGCACGATCCAACCCGACGGCCGCGTCATCGACGTCGATCCCGCCACCGCCAAGCTGGCCGCCCTCCCCGGCCGCACCCGCTTCTTCAACCGCGGCAAGATCTTCTCGTGGAGCATGCCGCAAGTCGAAATCGGCAGTGTCGTCGAGTACTGCTACGAGAAGGTCGAGTTCGACCCCTTCGACCCGATGATGTTCTTCCCCGGTTTCTACTTCCAGGGCGGCGACCCAGTCGCGCACTCGAAGATGACGGTGACCATGCCGGCGGACAAGCCGCTCTATTGGGAAGCGCGCAACATGCCGGCAGGCAAGGCCGACGCGGTGGTGACACGCGGCAAGGCCACGACGAGCTACGTGTGGGAGGTGTCGAACATGGCGCCCATGATCCCAGAGCCCATGATGCCGCCGCAGTCGTCGATCCTCGCAAACGTCCAGTGCTCGCCCTTCAAGACGTGGGACTACCTCTTCGATTGGATGGAGCGGTTCCAGAAGCGGCGCATGGTCGTGACCCCCGAGATCGAGGCGGCCGTGGCGAAGATCACCAAAGGGGCCAAGGACACGGAGGAAAAGATCGCACGGCTGTACCATTACGTAGAGCGTGACATCCGCTACGTGTCGATCAAAGGCAGCATCGGTTCCGGATGGTCCGGCCACCCGGCCGCGTTTACCCTCAAGTGCAAGTACGGCGACTGCATCGACAAGGCCATCCTCTTCGCCACGATGCTCAAGATCATAGGGGTCCAATCCGAGCCGGTCGTCTTGTTCACGAACGACACGGACGTGGACGACCGCAAGCTGCCGACCATGCGCGGCAACCACGCCATCAATCACGTGCAGCTCGGCGAACGCAGCTTCTACCTCGACGCCACGTCGAGCGTGCACCGCTACCCTTCCATCTCCCGCGGCGACCACGGCGTGGCTGTCGTCAACGCGCTCCGGCGCAGAATCGGCTTCATCCCAGTGCCCCCGCCTGAGGCCAACTGCCGCACGTACGACATGGACATGGCCGTGGCCGCCCACGGCAACGCGGACGTCCACTACCACAGCCGCTATGTGGGCGACTACGAGGCCGGCGTGCGCGCCTACTACATGTACACCCCCAAGACGAACCACGCCCGCGCCCTGTCGAACATGCTCAGCGGGATCAACGCCAAGGCGCGGCTCAAACGCTACAAGCTCACCAACGTGTACGACATCTCGAAGCCCTTCTCCATCGACATGTGGTACGGCCTGCCGGACTACGTGGTGAAGGCCGGCGACCTGCGCATCTTCGCCGTGCCCGGTGGGGAGATGGAGTTCCCCGAGGCCGCATTGCCCAAACGCAAGTACGACGTGGTCTACTCCACGAGCCTCAAGACGGTCAAACGCGTGGCGATCCAAGTGCCCGCCAGCTACCGGCTCAAGTACCTCCCGCCAAAGGTGACATTCAAGACCCCATACGCCACCTACGAAGCCCAATACGAGCAGCAAGGTGGCTCGGCCATTGTGTTCACGAGCACGTTCAGCCGCAAGGCCCGAATCATACCCGTGAAGGATTACCCCCTGTACCGGCAATTCCTCCAGAACGTGAGCAAGTCGAGCAAGGAACAGATCTTCTTCGAGATAAAGGAGGGCAAGTGATGCGAACGACCCCCCGACACGGCCACTGGGCCTGCGCAGCCTTAGTCGCCGCCTGCGCGTCCGCCTGGCCCTCGGCCGTTCAGTCCACCGACGTGCTCTACATGCGCAAGGGCGAGGAGCACGTGGGCCGGCTCGTGAGCATCGACGCCGGGAAGGTGGTCTTCGTGGACGAAGACCACGGCCCGCTCACGTTCGACGCCAAAGACGTGCAGCGCGTGGAGTTGGGCAAGTCCCGGCCAGGCGACCACTGGAAGACGGTGAAGGACATCGACGATCCCGTGCTGCTCCAAGCCCTCCAGGCCCAGGTCCACGCGGCCGCGTCCGGCTACGTGACGCTCTACCAGGAGACCACCGCGCGGCTCGCCGCAAATGGCGCATCCACCTTCACCACGCGCACGATCCAAAAGGTCCTGCAAGAACGCGGCAAAAGCGCGGCGAACAAGGCCCTCTACTACCTGAGCCTCCGCGCCAACGCGACCATCGACTTCGGCCGCACCATCACACCCGATGGCAAGGTCTTCTCCGTGGCCGATTCCGCAATCCAAGACGGCAGCGTGTACACCCAATTCCCTGAGTATCAAGACCTCAACCGCAAGCAGTGCGCACTGCGCGAGGTGAAGCCGGGCTCGGTGATCGATTACCAGACGACTGTGACGACGCGACAGACCGACGTGCTCCGGCCCTTCTTCGTCCACGAACTGTTCGCCGGCTCCGAGCCCATCCTCAAAAAAGTCGTGCGCGTGATCGTGCCGCGGGACCAGGCGTGCGTGTACCAAATGAAGCGTTGCGGCGACGTGAGCGTCGAGACGCGCGCCATGCCCGACGGCACGCGGCACTACAAGTGGACCGTGGAGAACACGCCCGAATTGACGCGCGAGGACGACATGCCGGTGACGGAGGACATGTGGCCGCGGCTCGCGTTCGGCCCCACCGCGCGGTGGGACGATCTGGCGCGCGTCTATGCGCAGAAGCTCGCTCCGCTCACCAAGCCCGGCGACCGGCTTCGGGCCCAGGTCGAGCAACTCGTCGCCGGCCAAGCCACCGCAGACGGCAAGGCGCGCGCAATCCACCGCTTCCTCGTCAGGAACCTGCGCACCATCCCCGTCTCCTTCTACGTGCACAAACTCGTGCCACGGGACGTGAACGCGGTGCTCGAAACGAAGTACGGGAACGACCTGGAAAAGTCGTTGCTCGCGGTCGCCATGTTCCGGGAAGCCGGCCTGGACGCGCACCTCGCGCTGGCGCGGCCCCAAGGCCGCGGCGAACTCATGGTGGGCGTGCCGTCGCTCGGCCAGATGAGCGCGTGCCTCGTGCGCGTGCGCGCCGGCGACCGCACGTACTACTGCGAGGTCGTAGACGACAACCGGCCCATCGACGTGCCGGCCGGCGGCCTCCAAGGCGTGTGGTGTCTCATCATCGACGACGCCAAGCCCGAACGGGTCAAGACCCCGCTCGCACCCGCGGAAGCAGAGGGCGTGGCCCACGAGTCGGAAGTGGCGATCGGCGACCGTGGCGTGTTCGATGTGCGCGAGACCACTCGCTACGCCGGACAGGCCAGCGTGGGCATGCGCAACTTGCGCATGATGAAGGACGCCGAGCGCAAGCGCTACTTCCAGCAGATGGTCGCCGACGTGCACACAAACGCAGAACTCGTGTCGTACAAACTGTCTGACCTCTCGGACCTCGAAGCGCCGGTCGTGGTGAAGCTGCACTACCGGCTCATGGACTACGCGGTGCGCGCAGGGGACAAGCTCATGATCTTCCGGCTCCCCGGCCTCAACTACAGCGCCTATGGAGTGGGCAAGCCCGACCGCATGCACCCACTCGACTGGACCACGCGGGACAGAAGCTCCCACCGCTACACCGTGCGTCTGCCCAAGGGGTGGCGAGTGCGGTACGTGCCGAGCCCGGTTCAGGTCGCGGGCGCGCCGTTCAGTTACACGTCCAAGTTCGAAGCGAAGGGCGACACCGTCACTTTTGAAGACGAATCGCGCCGGGATGTGATCGCCGCTCCCGCGTCACAGTACGCGGCCTACAAGGCGGGCGTCGAGGCCATGGCGAAGCTCGCAAAGGAGTGGGTGGTCCTGGAACGGAAGTAGGGGCAACGAACAGCTTGGCGGTAGCCGCATGCGCCAGCATACGGGATCTGTCGGATCCGTTGGATCCGTCGGATTTGAAGGGAATCGGCAATCTGCGTTATTCGCCCCAGTTCTGCAACCTGGGATGCAGGCTACCCCGCGACCTCCCCAAACGCGGCCTCGTGCCGGTCGATCACGCGCTCCCAGTCGAACTCCGCCGCCGCAAACGCGCGGCACCGCTGCCGCAACGCGGGAGTAAGCCGGCCGGGGGCAAGGAACGCGCCGATCGTCTCCGCCATGGTCGCAGCCTCCGTATCGGCGAAGAGGAATTCCGGGTCGAAGCGCCGCAGCAATTCCTCCGTCCCGCCCACTGGCGTGCCCAGCACAGGCGTCCCGCAGGCCAAGGCCTCCGGCGTGATCATGCCGAAGCCCTCCATGAACCGCGTGGGCACGACGAACAGATCGGCCGCGCGGTAGTAGTCCGGCAGCTCCGCGTCCGGCACGCGGCCGGCAAGCCGAACGTACTCGCCGCAGCCCAGCCGGCCCACGAGCGCCTCGATCTGCCCGCGCATGACACCGTCGCCGACGATGACAAGCCTGAAGTCCTGGCGCCCGCGCCGCAGTTGTGCCGCGGCCTCGACCAGCGCTTCCACGCCCATGCGCGGCGCCAGCCGGCGCACCGTGAGCACCAGCCACTCGCCCTCGCCCACGCCGAGCCGGCGCTTCAACTCGTCCCGATCATCCACAGGGCTGAAGCGCTCGAGATCGACTCCGCCGCCGACGATGCGGACACGGCCCGCGGGGTAGCCGTGCGTGTGGACGAGCTTGCCCTTGATGAACTCGCTCAGCACGAGCGCCAATTCAGATCGGCGAAGCGTGCGGCGCTCGAGCCACTCCACGTACGCCGCGAACGCGCGCGCGGCCAGCCCGCGCGGGCCGCGCGCGCGGCCTCCGTGCTGGTGGCGGTACGCGTCGAGCCATTCCTCGCCCCAGGGCGCGTGCAGCGTCCACACGATCGGCGCACGCCGCGGCCAGCACGCGCCAACCGCGGCCAGCACCTCGTGCACATTAACGATGTCGAGCGGCCCCTCGGCCGCGACCTGGGCGAGCGTGCGCCGCGCGCCTCGGATCTCGGTCCAGTGGAATTGCACGAGCGTGCGATCCCGCACCGGGAAGCGCCAAACCTGCATGCCCTCCAACTCCTCGCGCAGCGGGTGCTCCAGCGAGACCTGCCGTGTGACCACGTGCACCGTGTGCCCGCGCGCGGCGAGGCGCTTGGACACCTCGTACACGACCCGGTGCACCCCGCCGTACGCGTCGGGGTAGAAGTCGCCGGTGACCATGGCGATGGTGAGCTTGGGCAAGTCTCTCATTTCGGCAGGTAATCGCGAAGCCGATAGATGTAGATGTGATGCGAAAACGGCCGGCGCTCCAACGCCGGCAGCTTGCCGTCTTCGAGAGCGGTCGCTTCGTGCGACACGATGGGGTTCGCGATGGTGAACGTGGGCGGCCGATCACACAGCAAGCGCTCCAAGCCGGCGCTCACCTCGGGGTCCATGTTGAGCCAAAACAGGTAGTCGATGACCAGATGCGTCGAACCCGACGCGGCCATGCGCTTGAACTCGTCCACCAACGCCGGCGCGCCTTGCCGAAGTTTCCTCGCCACCGCGTCGCCGGCAAACCGGAAGCGCCGCCGCGTGAACGTCTGGAACGTCCACCACGAGTGTGTCGTGAGGCCGTTGCGCACGCCGTCGGCCGCCAAAACGCGGCAAGCCGCGTCGTAGCCTGAGCGCAGGCGGATGAATCGCTGGCACTCGGCCACGTTCGGAACGGCCACGATGATACACAATGCCAGGGCCGCGCCGCCCGGCCATCTGCGCGTGTACGCCGCTCCAACATGGACAAGCCGCCCGGCCAACAGCGCCAGGGGCACGGCCAGCGGCATGTACACGCGCGGGAAGCGGATGGACATGCGGACGCTGAAGAGCAGCAGGCCAATCAGCAGCGCGAGCGCGAACAGGTCGCCCTGGCTTCGCCGCCTGATCGCGACGGCCGCGCCGGCCATCCCGAGCAGCACCACAGCCGGGCCGGCGTAGCGCCACGTGTTGCGAAGGAACCACCAACTCGGCTGGAACGCCAGCACCCATCGGGCATGGAAACGGTACAGCCCCGCCACGTCCTCCCAGCGCATGTACGGGCCCATCGCCCAGTTGACGATCGCCCACACACCCGCCGCGGCGGCAAGCATCGCCGCGCCGGGCAGCACCGCGCGCAGGCGGTGCTGGAGGAGGAGCCCCACGCCCGTGCAGCCGGCGAAGAGGATCGTCGACGGGTTGACGCTGAAGCTGAACCCAAAGATCGCGCCCGCGGCCGCGCAGGCCGCGAATCGGCGCCAGCCTCGCGCGCGCATCGAGCGGAGGGACAGGGCCATCGCGAGACACGACAGGCAGAGGTAGTTGCCGTCCGACATCGCGCTGCGCTGGTAGAAAAGGCACAGCGGCATGCACGCCACGGCCGCGGCCGCTACCAAGCCGGCCCCCCGGCCGTAGAGCTGCCTGCCCATGCTGTACACGGCCAGCACCGCGACGACGCCCATGAGCGCGGACAGCCGCAGCGGAGAGGCCATGTCCACGCCGAAGATCCAGTACGAGAGGGCCACGAGCAGCGCGTGCCCAGGCTTGTCGATAATCTGCCCCGGCACGCCGTCATGGAGCGCGAGGCCGAAGAAACAGTATTCCCCTTCGTCGACAAACCGCACGCCTTGCTCGTCGATCCCGTGCAGCCGCAGGACCGCGGCGACGCCAAGGATGAGCGCCAGCAGACACAGGTGCGTGCGCGGGCCGACACCTGCGCGGCCATTAGTCTCGTTCACGGCGCCTCTCCCTTGATCACGACCAGCGTTTGCTCGGCCGTGTTGCGCCAGGAGAACTCGCTTGCACGGCGCAGGCCCCTCTCGCGCAGCCCGTCACGGAGCGCGGCGCCCGCCGCCACGCGCTCCATCGCATCCGCGATGGCCTCCGGCGCGCTGGGGTCGACAAGGAGTCCGGCGTCGCCGACGGTCTCCCGCATGGAGCCCCGGTCGGACGTGATGACCGGCGCTCCACAGGCCATGGCCTCCAGCAGCGGCAAGCCGATGCCTTCGTAGAACGAGGGCCACACCAGCGCGGCCGCGGCATTGTAGAAGTGTACGAGATCCGCCTGGGGCGCGTAGTCGAGGAAGCGTATCTGTGCGCCGGCCTTCGCCCGGTCCCGCGCGGCCAGCGCAGGCTCGTAGCCCCAGCCGAGCTTGCCGACGATCAGCAGTTCGTGCGGCAGGCCGGTGCGCTGCTTCAGTTGGTCGAACGCGGCGATGACGTTCGCCACGTTCTTGCGCGGCTGTACCGTGCCGACGAAGAGGAAGTACGGCTGCTCGATCTGGTAGCGCTCGCGCAACGTGCTCCGAGCTTCGTCCACGTCGAGCGGGCGGTAGCAATCCTCCGGGGCTTCGTAAATCGCGACGACCTTCTCCTCTGGCGCGCCAAGAGCGGAGACAATGTCGGCCTTGGTCGCGTTGGTGTCGGTGATGATTGCGTCGGCCGCCTCCGTGACGCGGCGCATGTCGCGGCCAAAGCGCTTGAACATGGCCGGGTGGGTGAACTCCGGGCACACGAGCGGCCCCACGTCGTGGATCTTCACGACCTTGCGCCATGGGCCGCGAGTGACGCAGTAGTAGTTGGCGCCAAAGACCACGTCCGCTTCCTCGCGCTTGAGGATGCGCGGTGCGACGACCCCATAGTAGAGAGCATTGAACCAGCGTTCCGGCAGCCGGCCGGGCAAGCGTGAGCATGCGCAGGCGACGCGCAGTTCAGCCATCGCGCCTGCGCGCTCGCGCGCGGCGGCCATGAGCGTATCACACGCGCGGCCGCGTGCGCGCCGGGAAGCCGCGTTGAGCATGAGCACGAACGAATCGTCGCCATCGAGCCCTGCG
>JAJRTI010000380.1 GCA_024278415.1 Planctomycetota bacterium
CGGCCAGAAGAAGCGGAAGGGGGGAGAAGAAACAGGGCCATTCCTCACCCAGGGTTGCGAGCTTCGCTCGCGAACCCTGGGCTGGTTTACGGAAGCCCGTTGGGCTTCCCAGAGGCCGAACCCGCCCGGACCGGCCAAAGCCTCAGCCACGTTTTCTGCGCATGGCTGTAGCACTTGGCTGAAATGTTACCTTTTTGCTTTACTCCTCGTCTTGCTCTATCCGCGCCGACCAGAGGAGTAGGACGAAGAGGTAGGACGGGGAGTATGAGCGGGGCCTGAGAGCCATAGATTCACGCCAAGGTGCGGAGGATTGCGCCGCTCGGATCCAAGCCCCGCAACCCAGGAGCGGAACGCCTTCGCGTTCCGACGGACGGCGAAGGCCGTCCGCTCCGGGCAAGCAACTTTTTGTTTTTCATGACAGTTCCGGATGGATAAGGCACTAAGCGCCATTGAGCCGTACGGCGGACACTACGAACGGGGTGGCGCTCGCGAGTGGGGAAGAGTTGGTCCGAGAACGCAAGACGCCCCGTCTGCATTGCGGACGGGGCGTCGGTGGTGGTTCCTAGTGGGGGCGAGCCGGTCACTCCTGTTCCATGATCTCGTCATAGAACTTGACAATGTTGCGTCGGTCTTCCGACGCCATGAGCTTCATCGCGGCCCGGGGGTGCTGGTTGAGTTGGCCCGTCAACATGTACGGGATGTCAAAGCCCCAGCGGAGTTCTTCCTGGAGGGGCGCAATGTGCTCTTGGATGCATTCGAGAACGGGCCGGATGTGGAACTTGGGGTTGTGCAAGAAACCGATAAGCAACTCGATGGGGCAGTTGCCCGCACCGCGGCCGAGGCCCGCGAAGCTGCCATCGAGCAGGCTGGCGCCCAGGATGAGGGCCTCGATGGTGTTGGCGTACGCGAGTTGTTGGTTGTTGTGGGTGTGGATGCCAACCGTCTTGCCAGCCGGCTCCGCATGCTTGAGGTAGAGACGAGTGAGGTCTTGAATCTGCTCGCTGTAAAGGGCGCCGAAGCTATCCACGAGATAGATCGTATCGACTGGGCTCTGCGCGAGGGCCTGAATCGCATCTTCAAGTTCACGCTCGTGGACCGCAGATATCGCCATAACGTTGCAGGACGTCTCGTAGCCCTTCTCGTGCGCGTCGACGATCATGTCGATCGCTGTGGGGATCTGGTGGATATAGGTCGCCACCCGGATCATGTCGATGACGCTCTGCTCCCTGGGCAGGATGTCTGTGTGATAGTCCGTGCGCTCCGCATCGGCCATCACGGAAAGCTTGAGCGGCGTGTCATTATCACCGACGATCCGGCGAATGTCGGCTTCGTCGCAAAACTTCCACGTCCCGTATTCGCCAGGCGTGAAGAGGCGTTTCGAGGACTTGTATCCGAGTTCCATATAGTCGAGCCCCGCGGCGACGCAGGCTTGGTAGACCGCGCGCACGACCTCGTCATCGAAGTGGCTATTATTCATGAGGCCACCATCTCGGATTGTGCAGTCGAGCACTTTGATGTCAGGTCTGTAGGTCACCCATTTTCCCTTAGCATCGCTTTGGGGGTGTTCGTCGGTCGCCATGTTTGTCCTTTCCGTGATAGCTGAGGCCCCGGCCGCTCCTGTAGCAGGTCGCACCGTATGGCGGGATCGGAACCAAGCCACAATGGCGGCATATGAGGAGAATCTCAGTATACCGCGCCATCTCCGAATGTCAAGAAAGCGAAAAGGAAGGGGATGTGACACTCGACAGGGGGCGCTCATGCAATGGCGAAACCGTGCGCGGGGCGAGCCGTAGAAGGGGACAAGCCAAGGCCCCATCCCAAGCTGGCAGCGCAAGAGCAGAGGGCGAGGCACACATCCGCCGATCCTACGCAAATGTAGGCGTGTGCCGTGCGCCCCACATTTGTGTAGATGTATGAGGGGGTGCGCGGCAGTGCATGGCCCCCGAGCGATAGGGCCGTTGGGCGCGTATTGGAGGGGCTATGCGGGGGTTCGGCAGTCGGGGCTAGTTTGAGAAACGGTGTGGCACGCGGATTGATATCGGTGGGAGGATTGCGTTGCTCCAGCGGGCTGAGGCCGCCTTGGCCGTGGCACGACCACCACGATGCCTGGGAGCCTACAACCCTTGGTGCGGCCATGCGTTCACGGCTGGCAATACCACCTCTGCCCAAGCCGTCTCTTGAGAAGTCGTTGTAGTTTTATAGGATTCTGCATTCTAAGGAGAGAGTTCATGTATGTGAAGCGTATGAGTCTTTTGGCCACAATGGCATTCGGTTGGTGCGCGGTCGCCGGTGCGGCCGAAGAGCCTACGAAGGAAGCGGCCGTACTAAAGGAAGCCGTTGCGGAGACAGCCCAGAAGGATTGGTCGTTGAGCATGGATGTAACGTACAGCTCTATGTACGTGTGGCGCGGGCTGGCCCTGACGAGTGAGTCCGTGCTGTGGCCGAGTGTGTCGGTGGGCTACAAGGGGTTTACCGCGGCGATCTGGGGGAACTACGAGACGATGAATAGCAATGATCACGCGGGGGATTTTACGGAGGTGGACTACACGTTGGATTATACCCGTGCGATCAGCATCGTGAGCTTGTCCGCGGGCGTGATCCACTATCGCTTCCCTAGCACGGGGTTCGATCATACCACGGAGGCGTATGTCGGCGTGGGGCTGGACGTGCCGCTGTCGCCGACGGTCACGGTGTACAAGGATTTGCGCCTGTCGCATGGCGTGTATGCCTCGTTTGGTGTCAGCCAGGCGTTCGAGGATCTGTTCAAACCCACAAAGAACAGCAGTGTGGGACTGGATCTCGCCGCAACAGTGGGCTTCTGTAGCGGCCGAAACAACGAATTGTACTATGGCACTTCGCGGGAGATGGGGTCGGGCTGGTCGGATCTGCTGCTATCGATTGGCATTCCCATATCCATTGGGGATCGCTGGACCGTGCGGCCGTTTCTCTCACACTCCCTGCTACTGGATAGACAGATCAGGAAGGCGCAGAGCAACGAGGACCACACTTTTGGGGGCGTGAGTGTGACTATGGCATTCTGAGCCGGATCATGTCTGTTGGCATTGGACCTTTACCCCCCCCCGAGCGCTTTCAGACATGGCCTTGGCCATGTCTGAAAGCGAACACGAACGGAGCAATACATCATGAATCGCTTGAGGCTACTGATACCGCCGCTACTCGCAATGCTGTCACTGGCCGCGCCAGTGTTTGCGGATGATGCCACTTCGGCGTCCAATGCGAAGGCGATTGACCTCGTGTGGATGTTGATCGCCGCGTTCCTGGTATTCTTCATGCAAGCTGGCTTTGCCATGGTCGAGACCGGCTTCACGCGTGCCAAGAACGCGGTCAACATTCTCATGAAGAACCTCATGGACTTCTCCGTGGGGTCGATCTGCTTTTGGGCCGTCGGGTTCGGCATCATGTTCGGCGCATCCAAGGGCGGCCTTTTCGGGGCAAGCAAGTTCTTCCTGGGCCAGGTCGACCCCACCACGACCGGCGGGCTGTGGGAGCTAGGCTTCTGGCTCTTCCAGGCGGTCTTTGCCGCGACCGCGGCAACCATCGTGTCTGGCGCCATGGCCGAGCGCACGAAGTTCTCCTGCTACCTCATTTATACGATCGTGATCTCCGCGATCGTCTATCCGGTGGCCGGCCACTGGATATGGGGCGGCGGCTGGCTCGGCGACATGGGCATGATCGACTTTGCTGGCTCCACGGTCGTACATTCCGTTGGCGGTTGGGCTGGGCTGACGGGTGCGCTTGTCCTGGGGCCGCGCATTGGCAAATACCTCAATGGCGAAGGCAAGAAGAAGGTCGCCAACGCCATCCCCGGCCATAACATGCCGCTCGCCGCGCTTGGCGTGTTCATCCTGTGGTTTGGTTGGTTCGGGTTTAACCCCGGCAGCACCACTTCCGGCACCAATCTCGGCATCGCCAGCATCGCGGTAGCCACGAATCTTGCTGCCGCGGCCGGTGCGGTTTCCGCGATGATCGTGGCCTGGTTCCGATTCGGCAAGCCCGACGCCAGCATGTCGCTCAACGGTGCGTTGGCCGGCCTGGTGGCCATCACCGCTCCTTGTGCATGCGTGTCGCCGACAAGCGCCGTAATCATCGGCGTCTTGGCGGGCGCCCTTTGTGTGGTGTCGGTCGAGTTCATTGACAAAGTGCTGCACATCGACGACCCGGTCGGGGCGGTCTCGGTCCATGGCGTATGCGGGGCGTTTGGCACGCTGAGTGTTGGCCTTTTCGCTCAGGAGAGCTATGCCGTGGCGAGCGGTCTCGACCCGGTGAACGGGCTCTTCTTTGGTGGCGGTTTCAAACAACTCGGCATTCAGCTTGTTGGAGTCGTTTCTGTTTTCGCTTGGGTCATTGTCACAACGTTGGTGTTGTTCCTTGTGCTGAAAGCTGTCATGGGGCTGCGCGTGTCCAAGGACGAAGAACTGCGCGGTCTGGACATTGGCGAACACGGCATGGAGGCTTACCCCAGTTTCCAGATCTTCACCACTCAGTAAACCCGGAAGGAGGCCAACCATGAAGCTTGTCATTGCATACATACAGCCCGAGAAGTTGACCGACGTGAAGCAGTCGTTGTACGAGGCCAAGGTCTTCAAGATCTCGGTGACCAATGCCCTCGGCTGTGGACAGCAGCGAGGGTATCAGGAGTCGTACCGCGGCGTCATGACAGAGGTGAACCTGCTCAAGAAGGTGCGCTTGGAGATTGCCGTGAACGACGACTTCGTTCAGCCGACGCTCGACGCGATCATCCAGGGCGCCCGCACAGGAGAGATCGGCGATGGGAAGATCTTCGTCGTCGAGCTATCGGAGTGCATCCGTATCCGAACGGGCGAGAA